>NZ_MSJL01000050.1 GCF_001921825.1 Streptococcus acidominimus | reverse complement strand
CTGCACGTTTGGTTCGTCTTCTTTAATTTTCAAAGGTCTTGTCCGCTCTCTCAAGCGACAACTATATCAGTATATCACCTCAACTAATCTTTGTCAATAACTTTTTCAACTTTTTTTGAAATTTTTTAATTTTTTTCTTTCTGCGATTCAAAAAAGCCTAGTGGGACGCTATTTAAGCCTTGAGAAACAGGAATAAAATCTTTAGTTCCTCCCTCAAAAAGAATACAATGAAAGCAAGGTCTTGCCAACCTTGCTTCCAAATGATCACAAAACGAGTTCTATAATTACAGCCATTAAAAATAGTAGCAAGTCATTGACTTACTACTTTGTCTTCTATACTAAGAGTTAGCCTAAGCGTTGTTTTGCATCAGCTGCACGTTGGAAAGCTTGTCCAATATAGTTGATACATAACATCATCACCAAGATAAAGATTGCTGCTGGCAACCAGATCCAAGTTTTGTTTTCTAATACCTCGGCATTCCTTGCATTGGCAATTAGGGTTCCCAAACTTGGAACTGTCGCCGGAAGACCAAAACCGAGATAGGTAAGAGAGGTTTCAATACCAATATTTCCGGCAAAGTTCAAGGTTAGGTTAACAATTACCAAGGAACTTAAATTTGGTAGAATCTCACGAGACATAATCATAAAATCACTTGTTCCGAGTGTCTTAGAAGCACTGACATAATCCAAGCTCGCTTCAGACAGGGTTCGAGTTCGAAACAGGCGGGCTTTGTAGGTCCAACCAAACAAACTCATGATAAAGATAAAGTGATAAATCGTATAGTTTTTAACAACTGTAACGAAGACGATAATCATCATCAAGGTTGGCAAAATCATGATGAAATCCACGATTCGCATCAAGAAGCTATCAAATCTACCGCCATAGTAGCCTGCAACGATCCCTAAGGATACACCGACAAGACTGGTCAAAATGGTGATGGAGAATCCGATAACAATCGAGTTACGGGCTCCAATAATTAACTGACCGAAGATGTCTCGTCCGCCTTCATCTGTTCCCAAAATATAGCCATCAACACCTGGTTCAAGGTAGCGTCCAAGTAGGTTAACTTTCATCACTTCTTCTTGATTCATGATGATAGCACCGACAAAGACACCGACTAAAATAATAACCAGAAGAAATAGGGATACTAAGGCAACTTTATCTTTTGTAAATTCTCGAGCAATGACACGCAGTCCTCCGGGAGGAGTAGACGCTGTGTTTTTATCTAATTTTTTATCTTTACTCACATTCTCCTCCTTACTTAACCCGAATCCGCGGATCGACAATACTCATGATAATATCAGACAACAAGGTTCCAAGTAGGGTTCCAAATCCGAACATCAATAAGAGCGCCAAAATAACACTGTAATCACGACCTGAAAGGGAGGTGATAAACAATTGCCCGATACCTGGATAGGTGAAAATATTCTCGACAAAAACCGAACCTGTCACCAAACCGGTCAATTCATATCCTAGGAAAGCAGCAATTGGTAAGATAGAGTTTCGGAAAATGTGACGGTTGTACACCACTTTTTCTGGCACACCTTTGGCACGAGCTGTCCGGACATAGTCCTGTGCCTTGGCATCAATCACTCCTGTCCGTAAATACTGAATCGTACTTGTCGTTGATAAAATAGCCAGTGTTAGCGCTGGTAAGATCATGTGCTGCAAACGACTAAAGATAGCTTCTAAACCAGTGACTCCTGAAGCTATTGAACCACGAGTCGGGAACCAGCCGAGTGAGAAGCCGAACAACCACAAGAGCAAAATCGCAAAGATAAAGACTGGGGTTGAAAAGGTTAAGAAGTTATAGACATTGATCATTTTATCTGCAATAGAATTCTGGTAGCGTCCTGCAATCATACCAAGTGGCAGGGCAATCACATAGGTAATCACCATGGTCAAAAGAGACAACCAGATGGTATTGTTCAAACGTTGCATAATAATCGTGCTAACAGGCTGTTTGAAGAAAACACTCTGACCGAAATCACCATGCAGAATATTCCCAATCCAACGGAAATACTGGATATGGATCGGATCATAGTAGCCATACTGGATACGCAGGCGTTCAATCGCTTCAGGATCGATATTTGGATCAACCTGTCCCGTAAATGGATCACCAGGCATCAACTTGGCAAAGGCAAAAGCAATGATACTAAGAAGGATCAGTTGAGGAATCATAAGTAAGAAACGACGCAATACTGTTTTCCACATACTTAGATACCTCCTTTCGTTTCTGGTAAAGCAACTTGATGAGTGTCTGAAAATGCTTTCAGGTCAAATACACGACCATTTTCATCATAGAAGATGCTTTGTTTTTCAAGATATTCTTGTTCAGCTGCCAAGCGACGTTCTTTGTTTTGCACACGGCTGTGTGGGTCAATACTTGGAATTGCTGACAATAAGCGTTTGGTATAGATATGTTGTGGATGATTGTAAATATCTTCCTTATTCCCCGTCTCAACAAAACGACCGCGGTACATGATATACAATTCATCACACATGTGTTGAACGACACCAAGGTCATGAGAAATAAAGAGATAGCTCAATTTATACTCATCTTGGATCCGTTTCATGTAGTTTAACACCTGTGCTTGTACAGACAAGTCTAGTGCAGATACCGGCTCATCGGCGATAATTAAGCGAGGGTTACTTGCTAGGGCGCGGGCAACACCGATACGCTGCCGCTGGCCTCCTGAAAATTCATGCGGGTATTTCACGAGCGCTTCTTCTGTCAAACCGATTGTATCCAATAAGCTAAGGACACGCTTCTTTTCTTCATCTGGCGACATACGGTCAAAATTACGGATCGGCTCTGCGATAATGTCCAAAATCCGCTTCTTCGGATTAAAACTTGAGAGAGAGTCTTGGAAAATCATTTGGACATCGCGGTTAAAGTTGCCTTTTTTGCGACGGGATTTGTTGGTCACATTTTGTCCTTCATAGATAATCTCTCCGGACGTTGCACGTTCCAAACCGATAATGGTCTTTCCAATTGTTGACTTACCAGAACCTGATTCTCCTACAAGACCGTAGGTTTTTCCTTCTTCAAAATGAAGATTGACACCATCAACGGCGTAAACATGGTCTGTGATACGATTGAAGAAGCCACTACGAATTGGGTAATGAACTTTTAAATCTTTTACTTCAATAAATCCCATTAGTTCGTCTCTCCTTCAAAGTAGAATTTTTCATGGCAAGTACAGCGTACAAAATGACCGGCTGACACTTCGTGCATGATTGGATTTGCTTCATGGGCTTCTGCCTCAATCCAAGGGATACGTGGCGCAAAGCGACAACCTGTACGAGGCATTTTTGTCAATGGTGGTACCGTCCCGTCAATCACGTGCAAGTCGCTACCCTCATCACTCGATTGTGGATTTGATTTCAATAAAGAACGCGTGTAAGGGTGTTTAGGATTGGTAAAGAGCTCTTCAACAGGAGCTACTTCTACAAATTGACCGCCGTACATAACAGCTACACGGTCTGCAGTCTCTGCTACGACACCGAGGTCATGCGTAATGAGGATGATACCTGAACCAGTCTCAGCTTGGATTTCATTTAATAAGTCCAAAATCTGAGCCTGAATAGTTACATCTAGGGCAGTTGTTGGCTCATCAGCAATAATAATCGGTGGTTTACATGACAAAGCAATCGCAATCACAATCCGTTGGCGCATTCCACCTGATAGCTCATGCGGATATTGCTTAAAGGTGCGTTTTGGATTTGGAATTCCGACTTGCTCTAGCAATTCCAAGACGCGAGCTTTACGCTGTTCCGCATTCATATCTGTATGATAATAAAGTGCCTCATCAATTTGGGCACCAATCGTCATCAAGGGATTCAAAGAAGCCAATGGATCTTGGAAAATCATTCCAATGTCGTTTCCGCGAATCTTATTGTAATTCGCTTCACTCATTCCAACCAACTCTTTGTCCTTATATTGGATGCTACCTTCTATTTTTGTATTTAATGGATTATGAAGTCCCATAATCGTTGTCGCCAAGGTTGATTTTCCACACCCTGACTCTCCTACAATCGCTAAAATTTCATTTTTTTGTAGACTAATGGATACCCCATCAACGGCATCATAAAATTCATCGCCAATACGGAAACCGACGTGTAGGTCATTAATCTCTAAAAGCGGTTTTTCATTTGTCACGCTTTTCCTCCTTCGTCAACAGCCGAGCTGCCTGTCAATAAAAAAATAGAATATTCATTCTATTCTATCACAATTTTTCCTCCTCTGCCAACTATTTCAGCTATCAGCAAGGTAAAAATTCTTTTAAAATTTCCGAAAAACTCTCGTTCTTTGTCAGTATTTTTTACACGATTATTTGAAAAAGCCAACTAAGTTGGCTTTTTCAAAATCTATCTATAACATTCCGTCATGAGAGATTTTTCGATAGGAACATTACTCCGCAATGCCTTTATCAGCAGTCAATTCAACCTTTTCCCAAGCTGTAGCTGAGGCCTTAGAAGCTGAACCGTAGTAAGTATCCCAATTTTTCACACGCTTATTAACCGCTGTTACAGCTTCTGACTCAAATAACGGGATAGCAAATGCTTCATTGAAGGCATTTTCTTGCCATTTCTTGTAGTTTTCAAGATTTTTCTTCTCATCGAATGATTCAACAGAACCAATCGCTTCAAGCAATTTACTATTTTCTTCTGATACGAAGCGTGACATATTGAATTTATTCGTAGGTCCCCACACATTTGGCATTGGGTCATAACCAGTCGACCAGCCGCCAAGATAAGCATCAATATTTGCGTCATTAGCCTGAACCATTTCGTAGAATGAGTTTATCTCAATGGTCCGACCTGTATAAAGCTCAACGTTCAAGCCAATTTCTTTCCACCAAGCAAGGTACTGTTGTACAAGAGCTTCGTTTGCTTCTGTACGTTTACGTGCAGCAAGACTAATCTTGAATGCTTTTCCATCTTTACCTTCACGGATACCATCTCCATCTACATCTTTGTAGCCCGCTTCATCAAGCAATTCTTTTGCTTTTTCTGGATTGTAAGCAAAACCTTCCAAGTCTGAATCGTGGAGTTCACCAAAGAATGAGATAATCAGAGAGTTTGCTGGATGGTATAAGCCATTATAGAGTTTTTCTCCCGCAGTCTTAGTATCAAGAGCATATCCCATAGCTTGGCGCAACTTCACATCATTCATCTTAGCGTCAGGATTCATGACATTTTTCTTAACTGCTTCATCATATTTACCGAAGTTAAATGAAAGGTATTCATAAGATGACTCTAGATTACCAAGAAGGGTTACATTAGATAGACCCTTGTAAGAATCTATTTGGTCTACAGGCATTTCTGCAGCATCATAGTGGCCAGCTTTCATCTCTGATACAATGGTATCTGGAGAAACGATGTCCATCTTCAAGCCCACTTTTGGTTTCCCCTTGAAGTAGTACTCATTCGGTTCAAAAGTAATCGACTCACCATTGACTACTTCTTTGACCTTGAATGGTCCCATACCGACAATTTTTGTTGTCGCACGTGCATACTCACTCTTTTCCCAATCTGCTACTGGGATATCTTTAAAGATGTGTTTTGGCATGACATAAGCTGGTACAGACCCACCCGCATACATCATAGATGGCTCCATTTCTTTTACAGTCAAAACCGCTGTATAGTCGTCGACTTTTTCAATACCTGAGATGGTATCTGCTGTACCTGCGACAAACTCGTCCATGCCAACGATATTTGTGAATTTGTCGTCAAAACGGACACCCGTATAGCCTTTATCCGCCATTTTTTCAATTGTAAAGAGGTAATCGTCAATCGTGAATGGCTTACCGTCTGACCACTTGTAGTCTTTGCCTGTCAAGCTAACTGTAATGGTCTTTTCTTTCGTATCAAAGTCTACTTTCGCAAGACCTGAATCGTCTAACTTACGGTCTCCATCGTAGCCAAACATACTTTTATCAACCATTGATCCAAAAGTAGAATCGGTAAGCTGTTGGGTTAACTCATCAATCAGAAGACCTGTCGCAGCAGCTGGTGATACAACTGCATACTTAAACTGCCCATCCTTAATGACGGAGCCGTCATGGGTAACTTCAGTAGGAAAACTCAAATCAGCTTTTGATCCAGCTTTTGATGAACTCTTTGCACCACAAGCTGCAAGTGCTGTAACTGATAACAATGTCACACCCGCAAGAGTGAGCATTTTTTTAGACTTATTCATAAAACACCTCTTTATAATATAGTAAAGACCTTTTGTCTATGAAAGATATTATACCATAAATTTTTCTTAAAAAAAGTCTTTTATCTGGAAATTTTGCAAAAGAACCAATTTTCATTATTTTCAGACTATTTTCTGATAGAAATTTCAAGAGAAGTGCCCCCTACTTTGTGATATAATAGGACTAATATAAAATGAGGTAACTACTGATATGAAACGATTGTATAAATTCCTAATCGCTTGCTTGTGTGCAACACTTTTTCCCTTTTCTGTCCATGCCCTAGATACATACAGTACAGATGCTGAACATTCGATTGCGATCGAAGCCCAGACAGGGAAAATTCTCTATGAGCAAAATGCTACTACTCCAGCCAGTATTGCCTCTCTTTCAAATCTGCTGACTGTCTATCTGGTCTATGAAGCGATCGAGCAGAAAAAACTGACCCTTGACTCCCAAGTTCCTATCTCAGATTATGCCTATAACCTAACGATTGCATCGCCTGTGACCAATGTCCCTCTGGACAAGCGTTCCTATTCTGTTCAGGAATTGATCAAGGCTTCTTTGATTGCTTCAGCCAATAGCGCAACAATTGCACTAGCAGAACAGGTGGCAGGTAGTGAAGCTGCCTTTGTAGACTTAATGCAAGAAAAGCTAGTGTCTTGGGGGATTTCAGATGCGACCATTATCAATTCAACCGGCTTGAGCACGGATCTTCTGGAGGAGAAACAGCCTTCAGACGAGACAAGTGAGCCAAAATCTGAAGAAAATCGCTTATCTGCCCTTGATGTGGCAATTGTTGCTCGGCGATTGATTCTCGACTATCCACAGGTCCTAAAGGTCACTTCCCAATCCCATTTTAAATTAAATGAGACGACCCATTATGGAACAAACGCTCTGTTAAGGGGTGGGGCGTACGAGAGAGGGGGAGTTGATGGTCTCAAGACAGCTTCTGGAACTTCTATCGTTGCAACCAGCGTAGAAAATGGCATGCGGGTCATCACGGTTATCTTACATACCAAAGAGGGCGACCTCTACCCTGAAAAGCGCTTCCTTGAAACGATCAACCTGATGAATTATTCCTATACCTATTTCAAATGGATCCCTATCGTGGAAGCTGGCCAGCCCTATCACGATAGTAAGGTAACTGTCTTTAATGGCGGAAAAGCAACGGCTGAAGCCGTCGCTAAAGAAGATCTCATGTTTGTAAAGAGGGAGCGATATACGGAGGAAACAAAGGCTAAAGCCGAAGGCCTCCAGACCATATTTGATGCTCCTCTTGCTAAGGGAACTGTCCTTGGTACCCTAACCTTGAATGATACGGATTTGATTGGACATGGCTACGTCGACCAACAGCCAAGCGTAGAACTGGTCGCTGCCGAAGATACTCCTCCTGCAATCTGGCCCTTCTCTTGGTGGAATCACTTTGTCCGGTATGTGAATGAAAATTTGTAGATAAAGTCATTTGATATATCATCACGTTCGACTTGTCGTACCCAAATACGGTCTGTAACTCCTTGCCTAGTATTAAAAGGCAAACAAGCAAAAGCTACTCGCCACGACTATCCTAGCCTACGGCAAGTATGCTGACGGAGTTTGAATGTGATTCTTGCAGAGTATAGCCGTTTAGTTTATTTTTAGTACTAGGCAACGAGTCGCAGGTAGTACTGGGGTACAACAAGACGAGTTAACGAAGTAATGAAAATATAAACTAATACTTAACAAAAATCAAAATCTGAATTATAATAATGATATGAACTTTACACAAGACCACATCAGAGAACTTCGAACAGCTCTTAAAGACAAGTCACTCACTGCCTATCACAAACGGATTCAAGCAGTCTATTTACGCTCTCAAAAAATGACATACAAAGCCATTTCTGATTTAATCGGTTTATCTCACGATACTATTTGGCGTTTGGTAAAAAAATATGAACAAGAAGGGCTCTCTACACTTATTCAGGATACACGTGGCGGTCGTCATCGGTCCTATCTCACTTATGAAGAAGAAAAAGCTTTCTTACGAGAACAGTTTGATCGTAGTGCTTTAGGGCAATTTGTCACCATTTCAGAGATGCATGAAGCTTATCAAACTAAAATTGGAAAAGCAACTACTCTAGAAGGCTTTTATGCCCTTTTAAAGCGCCATGGTTGGCGCAAAGTGACTCCCCGACCAGAACATCCTAAAAAAGCAGATGCCAAAACCATATTGGCGTCTAAAAATAAAATCTACTGTCAAGAAGTTGAGAAAGCGCTTTAGGTACAGTAGACGCTATCAGAAGGTTAGACTTATGTATCAAGATGAAGCAGGATTTGGTCGGATTAGTAAAGTTGGGAAAGCATGGGCACCAAAAGGGATGAGACCTCATGTCCCTACCCATTATATTCGAGAATACCGCTATTGTTACGGTGCTGTTGATGCACATACTGGAGAGTCTTTCTTCATTATTGCTGGGGGATGTCATACCAATTGGATGAATGAGTTTCTCAAACAATTATCTGAAGCCTATCCTAATGATTATATTGTACTAGTGATGGATAATGCTGTATGGCACAAATCCTGTACATTAAAGAAACCTGCAAACATTGGCTTCGAGTTCATTCCACCTTATACACCTGAAATGAATCCAATTGAACAAGTTTGGGCTGAAATACGTAAAAGAGGATTCAAGAATAGAGCTTTTAAGACACTTGAAGAGGTGATTGACAAACTACAAGAGGTGATTCAAACATTGCATTGGTCTGATTTGAAATCCATTGTTTATAGAAAATGGATTTCTTCAGATTTTGATTTTTGATGAGTATAAATATTCCTTAATCGGATGATAAGTCCGCTCAGAAGTCACGACAGCTAAGAGGGCATCCTTGAACTTGGTCGGTGACCAAATCCCATAGATACGTTCAAAGTAGAGCTTGGCATTGGCTAGATCACTATCGTTCCAACCAGACTTGACCTGCTTCCAAGGGAGTTCACCAATCACATCAATCATATCCTTGAACTCGTTATACACAATGGTTTGTAAGTTTGGGTCATACCGCACAATGGTCGCAATGTTGGACAAGGTATCTTTGACCTGTCCAGCTTTGTTCAATTCTAAATGAGCCTGCCAGTTTTCCTCTTCTTGGAACTCCAGCGTCGCCTGAGCTAAGCGCTCCTTTCCAAGAAGTTCTTTGGTCGCTTCATCTTGTAGCACAAACTCTTGCATGGCTTTAAAAGAAGCTTGCTTGGTCGTTTCACTCTTTTCTTCCTCGTCTAAGTGGCCAAACAGATGCAGGCGAACCAAATCAAAACTAGAAAGAAGTCTACCGCCATAAGGGTCTGTCGCATGATGACTATAGGCAAACTTATCCTCATAAATCACAACACCACCACTGGTCGATGCATGAATATAGTCATAGCGATGTGCGATTTCAGACGGTCGATAAACTCCTGATAAAAAGGTCGCAATCGCTTCTTGAATCGAATAGGTTCGATTAAAGGCACCAATCAAGCCTTTCTTACCGAGGGGATCTGCTTGTCTCTTAACAGCGCATTCTAAATGCTTTGTTTGTCTGCTGGATACGGGCCACTCGCTCGTATCCTTCCAATTCTGATAGCGGGCAAGGACCCTGTCAGGATTAAGCAGTTCGCCTTCTAACTTCCGAAATACAAATTCTCCGTCTCGCGATGTCGATGGCCAATACATGAGTCGTGATGGCTCATAAGTAGTATCATCAAAAAGTTCTATCCCAATATCTTCTGCCATCTTTCTCGCAACTGCTTGGTATTCTTCTGCCGTCACTTCTCTAGATAAGGGAATAATGAGGCGCAGGCGTGGCTGCTCGGACGTATGTTTATGGGTCGAGTAAAAATAGCCATGAAAGTTAAAGAGTAACTCAATCTCATCCATACTATCCTTCGTCGCAAAATCCATATCAAGAGTCAAGGCAGAACGCCCCAAGACAGCCTCTTTCTTTCGCCTTCCGTGACGGAGACGGCCCAAAACAAAGCCCCCGACATCCTTTATTTCATCCTGCTTCGATTTTGGAAAGCTTCTATACTCCGCAACACTTTCTGCCGTACGGATAGTGTTAGCGATTCTTGCCTCAAATTGTTCTAGGCTATAGACCGTTTGTGTCCATACCTTATCTGTTCGTTTATTTCCTAATGAAATAGAGATATCCATCTTCTCCTCCTTAATCTTTCTGATAAAAAGGGCAAGTATAGCCATCTGCTCGGAGAGGCAGTCCTTCTGCCCAGTCTGGTTTTGTCGCAAATAGATCGCAAACCTCCTCCACAGATACTGCTTTCTTTGGGACTTCAACGACTGCCTCATCATGGACATGTAATACAATGGGGAGTCCTTCTTGCTCAAGCTTACACATGCCATAAGCAAGAAGGTCTCGTGCAATTCCTTGGACAATATTTTCCACTAATTTGGGTTCATAGGTTTCAATCCGTGTCCACTTCTTACTCTCTCCGATGCCTTCATAGCTCAAGCCTACCTTACCAAAGCTATCGATTTCCATCTGTGGCTTTACATACGCTAATTTCCGACCAGAAGGAAGGGTAATGAAGAGCATTCCTGCTTGATAGGAGAGAAGGAGATTTCGTACGCGCCTGCTCTCTCTTGTCTCGACAACTTGTTTTGCGGCACGATCAATCTCCCACCAAAACGAGACGATATGAGGATTTGCTTGACGCCACTGGGTGACTAAAGGATAAAGTTCTTCTTCATCCATGCCCATCTCCAACGCCCCATCGCTGTGAGTGCGCCGACTGCTCCACCATAGCCTAGTGCCAACTCCGCAATCTTTCCCTTTTGTCTCAAATGGCTATTTTGCCCGTGCTTTTCTACTGGAATTCCAAACATGGTACTCGCAGACGCACAATAGATGTCTTCCCCTGCTTCAAAGACCTCAAGGCGCCAACTCTCGCCTGCCAACCAAGCTAAGACGCGTGCTTCAATGGCCGCAAAATCTGCCACGATAAACTCATGTCCTTCTTTGGGAATAAAGGCTGTTCGAATCAACTCTGACAAAACCGTTGGTACATTATCATAAAGCAAATCTAATAGCTCAAACTGTCCTTCCTTGACGAGTTGCCTTGCAAGGGCAAGGTCTGGGAGTTTATTTTGAGGCAAATTTTGCACTTGTACCAGTCTACCCGCCCAACGGCCGGTACGATTAGCCCCATAAAACTGTAACAAGCCATGAACTCGCCCTTTGGTCGTCACACACCGCTCTATCGCTTGGTACTTTTTGACGGAGGTTTTAGAGAGTAAGAGACGAAACTGTAACATCTCAAGCACCTCTCCCTCTTCTTCCTTCATTTGAGCTTGAATGGATTTCTTATTGAGCGAATCCATGAAGACGCCTTTGGTCTCTAACCAATTCTTAACCTGGATAACTGAATTTGGATTCTCAACTCCAGATAACTCATAGGCACGTTTGGTAACTTGTTCCTTATAGGTTAAATCGCATAAAATAGCCTGCTCAACTAAGGTCTGATCCACCTGAATTCCTCGGTCGTTAATCGTTTGATCCAACTGATACAAGGCTTGTTCATCTTCTGGTAAGAGATAGCTCTTCAAGCGGGTACGAATTGCACTCTCCACTTCAACATCTTTCTTACAATAGCGTTTAAAGAGCTCCCAATCCTCTCGGGCGTGATGCGGATAGTTCCTTGTCCGCTTTCCATTTGCTTGAGTTGGAGTACAGGGGAGACAGAAATACCGAATCAAGCGCCTGCCCTCTTTCATCTTCTGTTGGTCCATTTGAAGAACCTGCGCAACTCCTTCTAAGGAATGAGAAAGTCCCAAGCTAGCTGCCTGTACAGCGGTACAAGACCACGAACGAGCTGATAGTGGCTGATGGAGATATTTCGAGAGGCACACCCTTTCAAAATTGGCATTAAAAGCTGTTTTAAGGACAGCATCATCCATCAAGGCTTGTTGGATCTCCTTCGGGAATGGCTCTCCCTGTGCAAGGTCCACGATTTCAATCGGTTGGTCATCTACCTGGTAGGCGCATAACAAGACTTCAAAGTCTGGGCTATCCACGTAGCGATACACACCACACTTGATTAAATCCACATCCGAATAGGTTTCAATATCAAGACTCAGTTGTTTCATACATCCTCCAATAAGTAAGAAGGTGAATGACTCCACCTTAGTTTAAGTTAAAAAATCATCTGTCGGGACAGAGGTGAACTCATCTTCTGCTCGCATCCGTCCACCAAGGGGCTCGCCATCACGTAGTTTCTGAACGTTCCCAAGCCCTGCCGCAATCCCTCGATTCCCGTTGATATTAAAGGCATAGAAGGTAACCGAAACCCGACCATAACACCCTGAATAGACTTCACTCTGGTCCAAAATCGCTTGGACATTCGCATCCACAACCTGAGGTTTTTGAACAGAATTACAGTTGATAAAGTAGCTATTTTGATAGGCCTCATCATCTGGTCGCTCAATATCGCCATCTCGAAGAGGTAGTTTCAAATTCGCTGGAATTTTTCCGCCAAATTTTGCGACTCCTTCTTGCTTGGCTTGTTCCACCGCTCCTTGAATCTGTTTCAATGTTGCCACATCACTTTTAGGAATAATGAGTGAAATGGAATACTTAGGATTGGAACCATTGATGGAGTGGGGCTCCCAAATATTGGCGTATGAAAAACGTGCAGGTATAATCACTTTTGTCGTCATCTTACTTTCCTCCAAAATCTTCTTCTAATGATTGATCTTTTACAAGAGTGAGTTTGCCTTCTGGTTTTTCGACATACTCTCCCAGTAATTCCTTAAAGGTTTTCTTTCCCATGAGTTTTTCAATTTCTGTCAAACTCAGGAGCTGTTTCTTATAAATATTGTCATAACCGTTTGCTACCGCAACCTCTATGACTGCATCCGTATCGGTAAACTTCCGATTGCTTCGACCGTGGGCCAATCGAAATCCCTTCCAAGTCTTACCTGTCTTTTTGGCTACCTGAATGGCATAGTCCTTCACTTCTGTAGCCCATTTAACTAAATCATCCACATGAGTTAAGACGTCTTCGATCTCCACATCCGTCAACTGATGCGGGGATGGAAGTTGATAGTCTACTAGTTTCTTGTGATAATTATGCCTTGCTCGTAGAACAACCCCACAATTAGAAAATTGAAACCATGGACCATAGGTGATTGTCCCTTCTCCCTTGAAGGCCAGTTCTGCTTGGGGCTTTAGGATAGTTTCTGCCCAATCAAGGAGTTCTTCTGTCGCAATGGCCCAGGAGCTGATATTGTTCTTTCTCGGCTGAAAAATCGTCATGGTAATGTCTTCAATATCATAGAGAACATCAAAGAGGGCTAGAGCACCTAGGGCATAGAGCTTCATCTGAGGATTGTCTTTGGCAACTACTTCCACCCCTTTTCCGTATTTAAAGTCAATAATCTGAAGACGATTTTCAGAAACGATGATACAATCTCCTGTTCCAAATCCTTCTGGAACATAGGTTGAAAAATCTAAGCGTTGTTCCACTAGAACCTCTGAATGGTCTTTTATCTGGTCCAATACATAGGAGATATAAGAATCGGTATAATACTCCATATCCTTATCAATTCGTGATGAGTCAGGGCGTTTCTCATCATAACCCAGTTCTTTCTTCAACTTCCACTCCGCAAGACTATGGGCCACTGTTCCTTCTTCTGCCGCATCACTTGTCTTATTTTCAAAAAGTTCTTCTAAACGAGCAATCGGTGGAACACTTAACCAACGGTGGCTTGAAGAAGCAGATAATACCGCATATTCTCTCATTACAAAGCCTCCCCTTCTTTCATCACTTGTGCGTATTGGCTAGGTTCAATCTCTGATAGTTTACTTGCCCCAAATTTTTGGAGGAGTTTTCGGATTTCTTCTGTCTTTCCTGCTTTTGATTTTTCGGCTAAAAGCTTTCTGACCTCTACAATATCGACTAGCTTCTCTTCCTCAGCAACCCTTACTTCTGCTTTCTCTGGAAGAGAGGACACATCTCCCTGTCCTAGTCCTTCCACACTATTACAGTAATCCAACAAGGTTTCCGCAAAGGTACGAGCAGCTTCTACAACTTCTACTAATTGTTTCATGTAACTCATGATAGCCTCCTAATCTAATAACATACTGGTAAAGAATGACCATGGCGATTTCTTTGTAGGAGTAGGTTGCTTAGAGGCTCTTTCTCCTGCATAGATAACATCATGACCACCACAAACAGAAGCAAAACGGAAGTTCACTCGATCATCAATCTCCATTGTCCGAGGGACAATCGGCTGACCATCTTCATGAAAGAGTCGAAAGGACTTTCCAAGTCTCTTTGCGGTATCAATTTCAAACTTCATTCCGTCCGAAATCTTCGGACCAAAGACCCATATTTCATCACATCGTTTGAGGAGCTCTTGCCCCATGGTTAATCCCACAATCCGCTCATCAGGATTATGGTCATCTAAAAATTGCGTCAGCAGCAAATGCGGAGCGATTGGAACACATCCCTTGTGAATCGCTTGTCGAGAATAACTCCTTGCTTTCTTTTGGTTTTCTTCCACATCTCCTCTTAAGGGAGAACAAATAAAGACTGTTTTCATATTTACCTCTGAAAAAATTTTTTCGTGAAAGTTCGATGGCCATCTCCAACTCACAACACTAGTATATAGCAGATTCCACGACCCAAAACGGACATGTTGGTGTCCACTAAAAAAACTCTTCTATCAACTAATAGAAGAGGAAAAAGGAAAAAACATACCCTAAACAAGTAAAAAAACGGACATCTAAACGTCCGTTTTACTGAAGTACAATATTAAATTTTTTTAGAAACTCTTTTACTTGTTCTACTGACTGACCCTGAAAAGTAAACAAAACGGTTTGATAACGCAAATGAGTGTGATTGCTTAGGTCTAGCTTCCACTTGGATTTTTCTAATAAGTGCATTGAGATACTGGGAGGAAGATTGAGATACACACAAACCAAAAGGAACAATTCCAAGCTCCCTTCTCCTTTAAACAGTCTTCCAATTTGTTTTTCTGTATAATACAATTCTTCAGCAATTTCTTTATAAGTGACCTTTCTCCATTTTTTAATCACTTTCATGGAAGCTTCAAAATCATTAGACAGTTGACTAAAAACCCGGTCCTCCTCTTGGAGTTGCTTTAACAATATCGCATCTTGCTTCTCTTTACTAGAATGTTCGTAACCATTTTGGTACACAAACTGAAATGAGATATCGCTAAACTGAGAGCGATTCAAAACAAACTCTTGATAGGATACTTCTTTTAGGGCACCTCTAAAAACTTCAAGTAGTTGTTAAGTAAGCCCTATTTGTAAGCATTAATTCCAGTAAGCTTCGCTTTCGAAGCTTACTTTTTGCTTATTTTCCTATTTTTGGGCGCACTAAGCCCATGATGGCAATCCCAGTCGTTTG
>NZ_MSJL01000005.1 GCF_001921825.1 Streptococcus acidominimus | reverse complement strand
CTGCTTGAAGCCGTTTGTGATAGGCAGTGAGTGACTTGTCTTTAAGGGCTGTTCGAAGTTCTCTGATGTGGTCTTGTGTAAAGTTCATATCATTATTATAATTCAGATTTTGATTTTTGTTAAGTATAAAACGAAACGACTGTACGCCTTATCAATCAAAGGTTTGCGAGACAAGAGTCAGGCTAGGTTTAAAATAACGGTATCGAAGTTAAAATAGCTTGAGGCAGTGAGTGATGGGCCTCTAACAGCCTGCCTTTAGTAGCTTTTATAGTTATATTGGCTTCTAGGCTTGCACCTCAACAGTCTATTTCTGGGCTATTTTCCGCCCTTTTCGACTAATGGTGAGCAAATCAGTTTCTTTTATCACTAATTAGAGATATAATGTTTCTAACAAAAAAGAAGGAGCAATAAGATGGTTGAATTAGGAATTTCTACATTTGGTGAGACAACTCCCTTGGAAAAAACAGGTAAGTCAGTAAGTCATGCCGAGAGAATTCGTAACTTGGTGGAGGAGATTGAATTGGCAGATCAGGTCGGTCTTGATGTCTATGCCATTGGTGAGCATCACCGGGAAGATTTTGCAGTATCGGCACCAGAAGTTGTATTGGCAGCTGGGGCAGTCAAGACCAAGCAGATTCGCTTGTCGAGTGCTGTAACGGTGCTATCTTCTATTGATCCGGTTCGGGTGTACCAACAGTATGCGACAATTGATGCCTTGTCGAATGGGCGTTCGGAAATAATGGTGGGGCGTGGTTCTTTTACAGAGTCTTTTCCTCTATTCGGTTATGACTTGAATGATTACGAAGACCTGTTTGATGAGAAGCTGGAGATGCTCTTAGCGATTAAGGAAGATCCTTACTTGAATTGGCAGGGGCAGCATACGCAAAGTGTGGAGAATAGACCTGTTTATCCAAGGGCTGTTCAAGAAGATTTCCCGATCAAGATCGCGACAGGAGGCAGTCCTGAATCCACGCAGAAAATCGCGGCTCTAGGCTTACCGATCGTCTATGCTATTATTGGTGGCAACCCTCGTTACTTTAAATCTTTGATTGACATGTATCGGAAAATTGGTCGCTTGAAAGGACATGATGAGAGCAAGATGACCGTTGGAGCCCATTCATGGGGCTGGATTGCAGAAGACAGGGAAAAGGCGGAGCGAGACTATTTTTATCCGACCAAACAGTTGGTGGATGCCATCAGTAAAGATAGACCTTTCTGGCAAGAATTAACCTATGAGGCTTATCAAAAGAATATTGCAGAAGACGGAGCGATGTTTGTCGGTGATCCTGATACGGTGGCGAATAAGATGATACGGGTGATTGAAGACTTGGGGCTCGATAGTTTTATGCTTCATATCCCGGTTGGTTCAATGCCACATGAGGATACGCTGAAGGCAATCCGTCTCTATGGTGAAGAAGTGGCACCCAAGGTGCGTGCCTATTTTTCAGCCAAAGGACAGTAGGACTTGGTCGCGCTTCTTTTCTCAATAAAATAATTAGCTTATATTATCCAGTTAGAGAGGGATAAAAACTGAATCAGCGAACACCCCTATACTTCAATAATAAAACAGCCATTGATAGCAGATTTTGCTAAAAATGGCTGTTTTTTCTTATTTTCTCGTTGAGAATTAGAGTTAAAAAAATAACGGTGTTAAGAATTGCACTGTTAATTAGAAAGGTAATTGTGGTATAATAGATACATTAGGAGGTTCACTATGGTTGAATTTACTCTTGAGCCTTTTGCTAACGACACTTTCAAATTGCTTAAATCATTGAAAGAAAACCAAGTTGAAGTAAAAGGCATTTATTACATACCGCTCTCTCAACAAGAGATTGCAGACATTAACAAAATGTCAAAACTGAAAACGAATAGACTTCTGCGTGATTTGATTGAAGGTGGCTTTGTCTGCCCTTATCAAAATAAACGTGGAAAATATGAAATTACTGAAAAAGGACATAAGGTATTGCGTCTGATTCAGAAGAAAAATGCTTGATTAAGGAGAAAAGTATGGTACAATCCATTAGCACAGCACAGCACAGCACAGCACAGCACAGCACAGCACAGCACAGCACAGCACAGCACAGCACAGCACAGCACAGCACAGCACAGCACAGCACAGCACAGCACAGCGGGTAGTTTTTACCTTTTTTCAGTATGTAAAAAAACACTCTCAATTTTTGAAAATGGGGGTGTTTTGTAATGGCTGAAAAAACAGTTGATAGTAAAGTTATTTCTAAGTTAGAAAGTGTGGGATATACTACCAAAGAGTATAATTACGGATATAGTTTACCAAGTAGTGGAGATAGAAAATTAAAACCTAAAGAAGGCGCTCTTTATCTATCGAAATCTCTGAAAACCACTAGAAGTGAATTTGAATTTTTAATTTTTTCAGGTCAAGACAGAAAGAAAATTGATAAACTCATCCTCATCGAAGATAAGGATGATGTAAAGAAATTAGGTCAATTAGAAAATGTTGGAGATAATGATACATTACGAGAGTATGCTGTTACGGATGTATCTTTTTATGCCAATGAGATTTTAAGTAAAACTGAGGGAGTTAATTCAATTTTTTCATTGGCTGTAGCAGGGAAGTCATTGAGAACATCAGCTATTTATTTTTTTAAAAATACAGAAATAATTAGCAAATATAGTAAACATGAGATTCACTCTTTGAGTGATGAAATTTCATTTATATACTTGGAAAAGTGGAATGATTGGAATCAACTTGCAAAAGATAAAATTGATGATTACATTAACAGTTACTTATTGAACTTAGACTCGCCAGATAATGAGTTAAATATCAATCATATTAGGTCTGTTGCAGGAAAATTATCTAATACTATTGATAAAAAATTAAAATTAGATCCTTTTAAGAGATTGCTTTTAGTGTCTGGCCTATTACTTGGGATAAACTATGACAGTAAAGTGATAAATTCATTTGATGAACCATTTGGGCCATCTGATTTGTATAAACGCATTGACGCTTCACTACCTTTAAATAAATTTAGCAGTGAGAAAAAGAGTCAACTTTTAAAACAATATTCTTTTATAAAGGACGATAAAAAAATCTCTACTGAACTATTTAAAAAGAATGGTAATAGTGAAGGCTATCCTTTAGAAATTATAGCTAAAGAACTTTTAAAAAAATCACCGGTCGGATATTCTGTTATTGACTTAATGAAAAAAAGTAGTCATATAGATTTACTTGGAAATCTATTTGACATCTTTACTAAATATATGAATGTTGGCGGAGCTAGTGGAGATATTGTCTTGACTCCTCCTCACTTAACAAAATTTATGTCTGAGATTGTAGATGTAAATGCTGAAGATTATATTTTAGATATTACAGTAGGGACAGCCGGTTTTCTAATATCCGCTATGACTCTAATAGATGAGCAGATTGATAAGAATAACAGCCTCACCAAAGAGGAAAAAGAGGGACAAAAAGAACTTGTGAGAACAGAACACCTTTGGGGAGTTGACTATGATAGTAATATGTATGCTGTTGCAGTCACCAATATGCTACTTCATGGTGACGGAAAAAGTCATATATTCCACGGAAATTCGGATTATCAAATTGATTTGACTACTGGGAAGCCGTTTAACGAGATATTTGTATTGGAACGAATCAATCCGTTAGACAAGTCGCAAGTTGTAAAAGAAAAAGTTGAATTTACAAAATTACTTTTTAATCCTCCTTATGATAATCAACCATTATTTGTTAGAAATGGCTTACGTAATCTTAAAGCAGGCGGTTTAGCTTCAATCATTATACCGAAATCAACTTTTAATAAAGGTGGTGTTTATGTTGAAGAAATATTTGCAGAAAATACCCTAAATACTGTGATTGATTTACCACTTGGACAATTCAAGACAAAATCTGGTAACAAAGGTACTGATGTAGCAATTTTTATATTTACATCTCAAAGACCTCATAATTTTGATAAAGATTATGTAAATTTTATCAAAGTTAAAAAAGATGGCGTAAAAACTAAAGGGAATTCCAAAGGGATTGCTTCACAAGAGACCGATACTATTTTTACCAGTCTTCGTGAGTTTATCAAGAGTGGATGTAGAGATCTAACTTTGATAGCTAACAGAGAACACTTTGATAAATTTTTGTTAAAGAAACTGATTAGAGGTAAATACATGTATATGGATTATTTTGACAGGGGAGATATAACACCAATCAAGGAAGATTTTTATGATGTATTTAGGAATTATTTCGCATATATGAGTGAAAGTGAGAAAAGAAAATGACTGATTTTAAAAAAATAAAATTATCAATTTTATTTAAAAGGCTGACTACTCTAACCTATAGTGGGTATAACGCGGATGATTTAATAATGGATGACGGAACAGTCCCAGTGATAGTTAATAGTTCAAAAAATAATGGAGTTGCAGGGTATAGTAATTATAAAGCTTTAAATGAAGGAAACGTTATTACTTTTAGTGATACTGTAAATCCAGAAGAAACAATTTTTTATCAGAAAAATGATTTTATTGGTTTTAGTCATGTAAATAAACTTATTCCAAAATTTGATGGTTTTGATGAGCTAGTAGCATTGTATGTGATTGCTGCATTCAAACGTTCTATAAAAGGCATATATGATTATAACAAAAAATTTACTTCCGAAATAGAAGAACAAGAACTTGTATTGCCGATTATTACTGATACTGATGACAAACTTGATTTGGAATACATAAAATCTTATATATTAAACATAATTCCTGCTTTTTATGAATTTGAAGGTAATCAAATTGATGAGATGAGTGCTAGAAAGAGAAGTAAGTTGGAAGATGAGCGCGCTTTTATATTGGATAAGTTTTTAGAGCGATAATGGCTATAGATATAGTCTATACTCACTTGACTTTATAACCTCCAGATCCTCCTCATCAATCAATGAAACTCTTTCCTCTGCTAATTCTTGATAGAGAATATCCTGAATATTCTTCTGCTTCAAAAGCATAGAGACTAGCGACCACCTCGTTAGTTTTCTATATCGGGGGATATGACACTCTTTGGCAATGGTATATAGTCTCGTTTTAGGGAGGTCTAGGAGGTATTCACGTTTGTTAAAGGAAAGAACACCATCTTCCTCATTGAATTTGAAATAAGGGCTGTCAATTGCGTCTCGCGCCTTCTCGGTCTCTTCTTTCAAAACTTCCATGTAACGAGAACTCGGTTTGGGTAATACTAATTCTTTTTGCCTTACTTCAGTTGAAGTAAGGTTTTTCTTTGTCTTTAAAATCTCAACAAAGATGGCTTCTGCATCTTTTTGCGAAGTGGGATAATACCCATGTTCTGTTCTCCAGTTACGAATATAGGTAAAGAAACCAATATAGTCTTGTAAATACTTAGTGGATACATTTGTCATATCACGGTAAATATACTGCTTAATCTCTTTATGGAGTTCATTCACTCGTCCCAGTGATAGCCCATTCTGGTATTTTAATTCGGTGAAGGTATCAAATAGCATTTCTCCTCGATTGGTAATACGATCACTAATCCCTTCATACGTAGAGATGTTCTAACACTTTCTTATTTGCCTCCTTTTCAAATTCTTCTGTTGCCTGAATCACATAACCATGATCCCCAATCATTTTAATATAGTTAGAAGGACGAACATAGTGGGGTGTATTTCTTAATTTGCAATAGTCCTCATAAATACTATTCGCATCACTACAGAGATAAGAAATATTATCAAAGTGTTCATCAAACAAATCAAAGAAAAGTTCAGGCGATACCTTGCCTAAACTCGCTACTTTACAAACGCAGTATCCTCTACTATCAACAGCTGTGATGACAGTGGCGAATTCTGACCCCATCACGCCATACTGAGAAGGTTGCCTACCATAACGTGGTTTCCTGTAGGTATTCTTACTGATAGTGGAAACTAATTGCCGACTTCCTTTCTGGCTTTCTCTGACAAAGGTCTCATCTACTTGGACAACACCTGTTAATTGAGGCATGGGCATCTCAGCTAGAGCATGAATTAACTTCATTCTCCAAAACCACACAGTTTTATAATCAATCCCAGCGCAGCCATAATCATTTACCAAGACATTCATCATATCATGAATAGGATAGTGGTTTATCACCATTTCTAACACCTTAACCCACATATCCCAATGCCAACGTGTCTTCTCTAGAATAGTGTCTGTAAAGCGATTGAACCGCTTATGACAATCCTTGCATTTGAACTGTTGAATGTTATGACGTTTTCCATTTTTTACCACTGCATCAGAGGCGCAAGAAGGACAAGTTGTATTAACTTCTAACCTTTCTAAACGTTGCTCAAAATTAGATACAACAAGCTGATTGAGTGTGTTGGAGAAATCACTGCTTTGCTTTTGAGAATAGTGTTCCACCACATTTTTAAATTGTGTATAAAGTAGTGTCTCCACATAATTCAAAACATCTTCTAAACTAAGTTGTTTTTTAGCCATTTGCTTCCCTCTAAACTCTTAATAGTTTAATTATATACACCATTATTATATCATAAAACAAGATGGATTCACAATAAGAAATAGATAGATTTTGAAAAAATGCTAGTGAGTAAAGTTGAAATCAAGGTATTTATAACTATCACACCATTATTGGATAATATAATAATTAGCAAAGATAGTTGACACAGAGTGCCGTTTATGATATGATGATAAACGGTACTTTTTACTTTTGGTCTCTCAAAAGTGTACAGAGACGTGCTGACAAATAGTTGCAAAGTACACACAGATAGGGGCTGTCACCGAGTGCTCTATCAACCAAAAATAAAAATTTATACAGGAGAATGTAGATGCCTACAATTAACCAGTTGGTACGTAAACCACGTAAGTCTAAAGTAGAAAAATCTAAATCACCAGCTTTGAATGTTGGTTACAACAGCCGTAAAAAAGTTCAAACAAACGTTTCTTCACCACAAAAACGTGGTGTTGCGACTCGTGTCGGAACAATGACACCTAAAAAACCTAACTCTGCCCTTCGTAAATTCGCTCGTGTACGTTTGAGCAACTTGATCGAAGTAACTGCTTATATCCCAGGTATCGGACACAACTTGCAAGAGCACAGCGTGGTGCTTCTTCGTGGTGGACGTGTAAAAGACCTTCCAGGGGTACGTTACCATATCGTTCGTGGTGCACTTGATACAGCAGGTGTAACTGATCGTAAACAAGGCCGTTCTAAATACGGTACAAAACGTCCAAAAGGGTAAGAAAGGGGATAAAGATAAATGAGTCGTAAAAACCAAGCGCCTAAGCGCGAAGTATTGCCAGATCCGCTTTACAATTCAAAATTAGTAACACGTTTGATCAACCGCGTTATGCTTGATGGAAAACGTGGTACAGCGGCTTCTATCGTATACGGTGCCTTTGATCAAATCAAGGAAGCTACTGGAAACGATGCACTTGAAGTATTTGAAATAGCAATGGAAAACATCATGCCTGTACTTGAAGTACGTGCACGCCGTGTCGGTGGTTCTAACTACCAAGTCCCAGTTGAGGTTCGTCCAGAACGTCGTACAACTCTTGGACTTCGTTGGTTGGTAACCATTGCGCGTAACCGTGGTGAGCACACTATGGTTGACCGTCTTGCAAAAGAAATCATGGATGCAGCAAACAACACAGGTGCAGCTGTTAAGAAACGTGAAGATACTCACCGTATGGCAGAAGCCAACCGTGCGTTTGCACACTTCAGATGGTAAGATAAGACGTGGAGGTCTTGAGCAAATGTTAGCCCAAGTGGGAAATGCACGAAAGAGTTTGAAAACCCTAGCAAAATACCTCACTGAAGCAGCTAAAGCTGAACAGTCGCCTCCCTTTCTTAAGCACCTTACAAACTAAAACATCTTATAACGGGTAGGTCCTGCCTATCCGTTTTTTTCTAAAATATGCTATAATGAGATGTAAATAAATTTAACAAATATAGGAGAACATAATGGCACGCGAATTTTCATTGGAAAAAACTCGTAATATCGGGATCATGGCCCACGTTGATGCTGGTAAAACAACTACAACTGAGCGTATTCTTTACTATACTGGTAAAATCCACAAAATCGGTGAAACACACGAAGGTGCTTCACAAATGGACTGGATGGAGCAAGAGCAAGAGCGTGGTATCACCATCACATCTGCTGCGACAACTGCACAATGGAACGACCACCGTGTAAACATCATTGACACACCAGGACACGTGGACTTCACTATCGAAGTACAACGTTCCCTTCGTGTATTGGACGGTGCGGTAACCGTTCTTGACTCACAATCAGGGGTTGAGCCACAAACTGAAACCGTTTGGCGCCAAGCAACTGAATACGGTGTTCCTCGTATCGTATTTGCCAACAAGATGGATAAGATCGGTGCAGACTTCCTTTATTCAGTAAGCACCCTTCATGAGCGCTTGCAAGCAAATGCTCACCCAATCCAATTGCCAATCGGTGCAGAAGATGACTTCCGTGGGATCATCGATTTGATCAAGATGAAAGCTGAAATCTACACAAATGACCTCGGAACAGACATTCTTGAAGAAGATATTCCAGCTGAATACCTTGAACAAGCTCAAGAATATCGTGAAAAATTGGTAGAAGCGGTTGCTGAAACAGATGAAGATTTGATGATGAAATACCTTGAAGGTGAAGAAATCACAAATGAAGAATTGAAAGCTGCGATCCGTAAAGCAACCATCAACGTAGAATTCTATCCAGTATTGTGTGGTTCTGCCTTCAAAAATAAAGGGGTTCAATTGATGCTTGATGCGGTTATCGATTACCTTCCAAGCCCAGTTGACATTCCAGCTATCAAAGGGATCAACCCGGATACAGATGCAGAAGAAGAGCGTCCAGCTTCAGATGAAGAACCATTTGCAGCCCTTGCCTTCAAGATCATGACAGATCCATTCGTAGGTCGTTTGACATTCTTCCGTGTGTACTCTGGTGTCCTTAACTCTGGTTCATACGTGATGAATACTTCTAAAGGAAAACGTGAACGTATCGGACGTATCCTTCAAATGCACGCGAACAGCCGTCAAGAAATCGAAACAGTTTACTCTGGAGATATCGCTGCTGCCGTTGGTTTGAAAGATACAACAACAGGTGACTCATTGACAGATGAAAAAGCAAAAGTAATCCTTGAGTCTATCAACGTTCCAGAACCAGTTATCCAATTGATGGTTGAGCCAAAATCTAAAGCAGACCAAGATAAGATGGGTGTTGCCCTTTCTAAATTGGCTGAAGAAGATCCAACATTCCGCGTTGAAACCAACGTTGAAACTGGTGAAACAGTTATCTCTGGTATGGGTGAGCTTCACTTGGATGTCCTTGTTGACCGTATGCGTCGTGAGTTCAAAGTGGAAGCAAACGTAGGTGCTCCTCAAGTATCTTACCGTGAAACATTCCGTGCTTCAACGCAAGCTCGTGGATTCTTCAAACGTCAATCAGGTGGTAAAGGTCAATTCGGTGATGTATGGATTGAATTTACTCCAAACGAAGAAGGAAAAGGTTTCGAGTTTGAAAATGCAATCGTCGGTGGTGTGGTTCCACGTGAATTTATCCCAGCGGTTGAAAAAGGATTGGTTGAATCAATGGCCAACGGTGTTCTTGCTGGATACCCAATCGTTGACGTGAAAGCAAAACTATACGATGGTTCATACCATGATGTCGACTCATCTGAAACAGCCTTTAAAGTTGCGGCTTCTCTTGCCCTTAAAGAAGCGGCAAAATCTGCACAGCCTGTTATCCTTGAGCCAATGATGCTTGTAACTATCACTGCACCAGAAGATAATCTTGGTGATGTGATGGGACACGTAACAGCTCGTCGTGGACGTGTAGACGGTATGGAAGCTCGTGGTAACACACAAATCGTTCGTGCTTACGTGCCACTTGCTGAAATGTTCGGTTACGCAACTGTTCTTCGTTCAGCTACACAAGGACGCGGTACCTTTATGATGGTATTTGACCACTATGAAGATGTACCTAAGTCAGTACAAGACGAGATCATCAAGAAAAATGGTGGGAACGCTTAATAAACTATTAAAAGATGAGGGATTCAAGTTTCCTCATCTTTTTTACGATGTATAGAGGAGTCGAATCATGAGGAAAAATACAGGTTTTCTATTTAGCCCTATTCTCTGGACAGTTTTTGTAGCTTTTGTTGGCGGGGTCTTTTGGAAGATATTTGTTACCGACGCACCAGCAGGGACGGATACTAGCTTATTTACAGTAGGGATTCCCTTGGTTGTTGTTCTTGTTTTTGTTACTTTATTAGTATTAGAGTATAGTAAGGCAAAAGGGCGGATTGCTCGCTATGCAAGATTCGAGCAACTCTTTCCAGAGTTGCCAGGTGGTGTCACTGTTCTACCAGAAAAGGCAGATTTTTATCAAGAATTTTATCTTGCTGTTTATAAGAATCATTTCATCAGTAATTGGGAATTCGACTTTATTGATTTAGATACTGTTTCTACTATCTACTATGAGCGGACGGCTGCGCTTAAACGTCGTGGTCAAGCAGTTGTGGGGGATGATCCGCAGCTTGTCTTCGTTACTAAGTCAGGTGAGAAAAGGATTATAACATTGTCACCGGGTGCACCAGTTAAGGATATAAGCCCTGTTCTGGCATACATTGCAGGTATTGCCCCGGAGATTCGATATGGCTCGGATAAGGTAAGTTTTGAAGACTATCGTCCTATTCTAGAGAAAATGAGATAGGAAATGACACGGGCTGTCGTCTCGTTTATTTTTAGTCCGAGTTCATTTACAAAATGATGGACTCCCTGTTTTCCAACGCTTGCACCTCGTAGGTATCAATTATTATGAACTTGCTCCATTTGCTGTGGCGTGACAGTGACTTAGGAGGGAAATCTTCGACTTGCTACTGACTGGGAATTGTGTATGACGCTTGTGATAAGGTGGTTCATGCTTGGTAGGAAATTTATTATTTATAACGCTAAAGAAAACTATGCTATTGCTACGGTCTGGCAAAGGCAAATGCTAGGGTATTCAATTGAGCACAACAGTCGAAATAAGATGCAAAGGTTCACCTATCGTAAAGACCAGTGAGCATTTGGAGTAAGAAGTCTTGCAATCAATGGCGAGGTTCATGTGATTGTAAGGCTTTTGCTTTTTCAAGAATTTTTTCTAGTATGATTTTGGTGAAAAATCCGGTCTCTAGCTAAGCAAAAACTTGCAATTTTCGCAGAATAAGTATATAATAAAAATGTTGAAAGGTGACTTGGATATTTGCAAGTTAAGATTTTCACAAAAGGATTAAAAGGGTACCCTTTTAAAATAAAAGAACTCGATTTTCATAAGGAGGAAATCATTCATGGTAGTTAAAGTTGGTATTAACGGTTTCGGTCGTATCGGACGTCTTGCATTCCGTCGTATCCAAAACGTAGAAGGTGTTGAAGTTACTCGTATCAACGACCTTACAGATCCAGTGATGCTTGCACACTTGTTGAAATACGACACAACTCAAGGTCGTTTTGACGGTACTGTCGAAGTAAAAGACGGTGGATTTGAAGTGAACGGTAAGTTCGTTAAAGTTTCTGCAGAACGTGAACCAGGAAACATTGACTGGGCTACTGACGGTGTAGAAATCGTTCTTGAAGCGACAGGATTCTTTGCTTCTAAAGAAAAAGCTGAGCAACACATCCACGCAAACGGTGCTAAGAAAGTTGTGATCACTGCACCTGGTGGAAATGATGTTAAGACAATCGTTTTCAACACTAACCACGACATTCTTGACGGAACTGAAACAGTTATCTCTGGTGCTTCATGTACTACAAACTGTTTGGCTCCAATGGCAAAAGCTCTTCATGACAGCTTTGGTGTCGTTGAAGGATTGATGACTACAATCCACGGTTACACTGGTGACCAAATGGTTCTTGACGGACCACACCGTGGTGGTGACCTTCGTCGTGCTCGTGCTGCAGCAGCAAATATCGTTCCTAACTCAACTGGTGCTGCAAAAGCTATCGGTCTTGTAATCCCAGAATTGAATGGTAAATTGGACGGAGCTGCACAACGTGTTCCTGTTCCAACTGGATCAGTGACTGAATTGGTAGCAGTTCTTGAAAAGAACGTTACTGCTGATGAAGTAAATGCTGCAATGAAAGCTGCTTCAAATGAGTCTTACGGTTACACTGAAGACCCAATCGTTTCTTCAGATATCGTGGGTATCTCATTTGGTTCATTGTTTGACGCAACTCAAACAAAAGTTCTTGACGTTGACGGCAAACAATTGGTGAAAGTTGTTTCTTGGTACGACAACGAAATGTCTTACACTTCACAACTTGTTCGTACTCTTGAGTACTTTGCAAAAATCGCAAAATAATCGAATGAAAGACGAGGTCGTTTGACCTCGTTTTTTAATTGCTGAAATGCCTGCTTTCTAGTGTGAATTTTTGTGAAATCTTTCCCATAATTTCCAAAATATGGTATAATGGTAGGGTATAAAATAAAGAATAGGAGTTTTTGTAAAATGGCAAAACTTACTGTAAAAGACGTTGACTTGAAAGGAAAAAAAGTCCTTGTCCGTGTTGACTTTAATGTACCTTTGAAGGACGGCGTAATCACAAATGATAACCGTATTTCTGCGGCGCTTCCTACCATCAAGTACATTCTTGAGCAGGGTGGACGTGCAGTACTCTTTTCTCACCTTGGCCGTGTGAAAGAAGAGGCTGACAAGGAAGGAAAATCCCTTGCACCAGTTGCTGCTAACTTGGCAGAAAAATTAGGTCAAGAGGTCGTCTTCATTCCAGGAGCAACTCGTGGAGCAGAGCTTGAAGCAGCGATCAATGCGCTGGAAGATGGACAAGTTCTTTTGGTTGAAAATACTCGTTTTGAAGATGTTGACGGTAAGAAAGAATCTAAAAACGATGCAGAACTTGGTCAATACTGGGCTTCGCTCGGAGACGGTATTTTTGTCAATGACGCATTCGGTACAGCTCACCGTGCGCATGCTTCAAACGTTGGTATCTCAGCAAACGTTGAAAAAGCTGTTGCAGGCTTCCTTCTTGAAAACGAAATTGCCTATATCCAAGAAGCAGTTGAAAATCCAGTTCGTCCATTCGTAGCGATCCTTGGTGGTTCAAAAGTTTCTGATAAGATTGGTGTGATCGAAAACCTTCTTGAAAAAGCGGATAAAGTCCTTATCGGTGGTGGAATGACCTACACCTTCTACAAAGCACAAGGTATCGAAATCGGAAACTCCCTTGTAGAAGAAGATAAACTTGATATAGCGAAATCTCTTCTTGAAAAAGCAAATGGGAAATTGATCTTACCAGTTGACTCAAAAGAAGCAAATGCTTTTGCAGGCTATACTGAAGTGAAAGATACAGAAGGCGAAGCTGTGGATCCAGGCTTCCTCGGTCTTGATATCGGTCCAAAATCAATCGCGAAATTTGATGAAGCTCTTACAGGTGCGAAAACGGTTGTGTGGAACGGACCTATGGGTGTCTTTGAAAATCCTGATTTCCAAGCGGGAACAATCGGCGTTATGGATGCTATTGTGAAGCAACCAGAAGTAAAATCAATCATTGGTGGTGGTGACTCCGCAGCGGCAGCTATCAACCTTGGTCGTGCAGACAAATTCTCATGGATTTCTACTGGTGGTGGCGCTTCAATGGAATTATTGGAAGGAAAAGTCTTGCCAGGTCTTGCAGCTTTGACTGAAAAATAGGCAGGAGCTCAAGGGTTCTTGAACCTATTGTATAAATATAAAGTGGAGTGAAGCTGGCTGATGCCCAGCTTCATTTTTTAATACCCAATACTCGTCAAAAATCAAAATAGGAAGATTTATCCCTAAAGGGAGCCATACCTGTAATCAGCTAAAGCTGAAACAGTTATATCTCTTTTTCGCACAGAGTTTAGGGTGTGTTCAATTTGGGGCATACTGCTCTTGTTTTATTCTCTCGAAAAAGCTAGCGGGAGGCAGTTTGCAAAATTAGTGGTATAATAATAGGGAAGCCGATTTGCTAGGCGCAAGAGAGAGGATTTGTATGTTTAAACAATATCGATTTAATCCCAAAGAATTTAAATTAGGAATGCGGACCTTGAAATCAGGGGTTGCCGTTTTTTTAGTGATTTTGCTCTTTGGTTTTTTCAGTCGTCAGGGGGCACAGATTGCAGCCCTGACAGCTGTTTTCAGTCTACGCGAGGACTTTGATAAGAGTGTGCATTTTGGGGCATCACGCATCCTTGGCAATTCAATTGGTGGCATCTATGCTTTGGTTTTTTTCATTTTAAATCAATGGTTTCATGAGCATCTATTGGTGACACTCTTTGTTGTTCCGATTTGTGTTATGCTAACGATTATGACAAATGTAGCCATGAATAATAAGTCGGGGATTATTGGTGGGGTGGCTGCTTTACTGATTATCACCTTATCCATCCCGTCTGGAAATGCCATTCAATATGTCTTTATCCGTGTATTTGAGACGTTTGTTGGTGTCTTTGTAGCGATTTTGGTCAATTCAGACTTTGACAAGATAAAAAAACGATTATAAAACGAACAATGTCAGGAAATCTAACATAAAATATTGACGAATGAGTAAAATTCTCCTATAATGGTAGGCAGAAAGGAGCTTATCATGAGAGAGAAAGAATTTCGTAGGTCTTTAGCAGTTTTTCCGATTGGTAGTGTGATGAAATTGACGGATTTGACGGCTCGTCAGATACGCTACTATGAGGAGCAGGGGTTGATTCGGCCAGACCGCAATGAGGGCAATCGTAGACTTTACTCGCTCAACGATATGGACCAGCTATTGGAAATCAAGGATTTTTTAAATGAGGGTCTCAATATCGCAGCGATTAAGAAAGAGTATGCTAATCGTCAGGCTAGACCTCCGAAAGAGACAGAAACCTTGACAGATGAAGATGTACGTCGGATCCTCCGTGATGAACTCCGCAACCAAGGGCGCTTTTCTAACCCTACCAGTATCTTTCGTTAGCCATCCATACGGATAGGAATCTTATATTCAAACAATAAAAGGAGACCATTTATGTCAATTACAGTAGCGGATATCAAACGGGATATTCAAGAGAAGAACGTGACCTTCATTCGCTTGATGTTTACAGATATCTTAGGAATTATGAAAAATGTTGAGATTCCAGCCACTGATGAACAAGTAGATAAGGTGCTATCAAATAAGGCCATGTTTGACGGCTCTTCCATTGAAGGCTTTGTCCGTATCAATGAGTCAGACATGTATCTTTATCCTGATTTGAACACATGGACGATTTTTCCTTGGGGGGATGAAAATGGCCGTGTAGCAGGTTTGATTTGTGATATTTATACGACAGAGGGTGAGCCCTTTTCAGGAGATCCTCGTGGGAATTTGAAAAAGGCGCTACGCCACATGGAAAAAATAGGTTTTACCTCTTTCAACTTGGGACCAGAACCAGAATTTTTCCTCTTTAAAATGGATGAAAATGGCAATCCAACGCTTGAGGTGAATGACAAGGGAGGCTATTTTGACCTTGCTCCAACGGATTTGGCAGATAATACCCGGCGTGAGATCGTCAATGTTTTGACGAAAATGGGCTTTGAAGTAGAGGCTAGCCACCACGAGGTAGCGGTGGGACAGCATGAAATTGACTTCAAATACGCGGATGTCTTGAAGGCTTGTGATAATATTCAAATTTTCAAATTGGTTGTTAAAACCATTGCCCGCAAGCATGGTCTGTATGCAACCTTTATGGCAAAACCGAAGTTTGGAATTGCGGGCTCTGGCATGCACTGCAATATGTCGCTTTTTGATAGCCAAGGCAACAATGCTTTCTATGATCCAGCAGACCCTCACGGGATGCAATTATCAGAAACGGCCTATCATTTCTTGGGTGGCTTGATGACACATGCTTACAGCTATACAGCGATTATGAATCCAACAGTAAACTCATACAAGCGTTTGGTACCGGGATTTGAAGCACCTGTTTATATCGCTTGGGCTGGTCGTAATCGTTCGCCATTGATCCGTGTACCGGCGTCTCGTGGCATGGGAACGCGCTTGGAGTTGCGTTCGGTTGATCCGACTGCGAATCCTTACTTGGCTATGGCAGTCTTGCTAGAATCTGGTCTAGATGGTATCGAAAATAAGATTGAAGCGCCAGCGCCAGTAGAATCCAATATCTATGCGATGAGTGAGGCAGAGCGCCAAGAAGCGGGCATTGTGGACTTGCCATCTACGCTTCATAATGCGATTAAGGCCTTGCAAAAAGATGATGTTGTAAAAGCCGCTTTGGGAGAACACATTTACACTAATTTCGTTGAAGCGAAGAAGATCGAATGGGCGAGCTATGCGACCTATGTTTCACAGTGGGAAATTGACCATTATTTAGATTTGTATTAAGACCGATTCTAAAGGATACCGAGTGTATCCTTTTTGATTTTTCTTGAGTATAAAATGGATATAGATAGAATGTTGTTTTATACTCGTCAAAAATCAACATCTGACGTCGTTAATTCGCCTTGCTGAGTAAAAAGCTCCAGTGGAGGTTTTCAGCCTATTTCCTAAAGAACCATCGTCAGCTAAAACTGAAACAGTTATCGCTCTTTTTTGCACAGCTCGTAGCCCTAGTTCAATTATATAGCCGTTTAGTTTATTTTTAGTACTAGGCAACGAGTCGCAGGTAGTACTGGGGTACAGCAAGACGAGTTAACGAAGTAATAAAAATATAAACTAAATGACTATAACAAAATAAAGGGATGGGCAATCGTGGCTTCAAGTGCACGATTGCCCATCCTAGGGTCTTATTTATCTGGTGTGAGAATCATCGGAATGATGATAGGTTCACGTTCGGTCTTTTCATAGAGGAAAGGTCTAAGGGCATTGACGATCGCTCCGTTGACCGATTGGATATTGGCATCTTTATTCTTCAGGGCAATGCGGATGGCATTGAACAAGATGCGTTGGCTTTCGCGGATTAGATCGCCTGATTCACGCATGTAGATGAAGCCTCGGCTGAGGATATCTGGCCCTGCAAGAATCATCTGCGATTGGAAATCAACGGTTGCAACAGCAAGAACCACGCCGTCCTCTGACAAGTCTCTACGGTCTTTGAGGACAGCAGCACCGATTTCTCCGATACGGTTCCCATCCACATAGATGTCTTGTGCATTGAAGTGTCCAGCTAGACGAGCGCTATCTTTAGTGAGGGCAAGGACGTCTCCGTTCTCCATGATGAAGATATTGTCTTTAGGAATACCAGTATCCATAGCGAGCTGGGCATGGATTTTTTGCATGCGGTATTCCCCATGGACAGGCATGAAGAATTTCGGCTTGATGAGGCGGAGCATGAGTTTTTGCTCCTGCTGTCCCCCGTGTCCAGAAGTGTGGATATTGTTGATCTTGCCATGGATCACTTCTACCCCTGCTTCAATCAAGATGTTAATCAGTTTGTTGACGCCGGTTGTGTTTCCTGGAATTGGGCTAGATGAGAAAATAACAGTGTCACCAGGCTGTAATTGAACTTGGCGGTGAGTACCATGTGCGATACGAGAGAGGGCAGCCATTGGCTCTCCTTGACTTCCTGTACAGAGAATCATAATCTCATTGGCAGGATATTCTTTAATCTCATTTGGTTCGATGAAGGTATTTTTGGGAACCTTGATATAGCCTAATTCAATCCCGTTGACGATAGCTTTTTCCATGGAGCGTCCAAATACCGCAATCTTCCGTCCAGTTTTAACGGCAGCCTCAGCTGCTTGTTGCAGACGGAAGATATTAGAAGCAAAGGAGGCAAAGATAATCCGTCCATGAATGCCTTCGATCAATTTCATAATCGATTGACCGACTACCTTTTCTGAGTTGGTAAAGGTTGGAATTTCGGCATTGGTTGAATCCGATAGGAGGCAGAGAACCCCCTCTTCTCCTAGAGCAGCCATGCGGTGCAAATCGGCAGGCTCTCCTACAGGTGTAAAGTCAAACTTGAAGTCCCCTGTACAGATGATTTTCCCTTGAGGGGTATCAATGACGATACCGAGTGGCTCTGGTATGGAGTGGGTTGTGCGGAAGAAACTTACTTTTAATTGTTTAAAGATCAGCTCGGTATTGTGGTTGATTTCATGGAGTGTGGCATCCCGTAAGAGACCATGTTCTTCCAATTTGCCACGAATGAGAGCAAGGGCAAGAGGTCCTGCATAGATTGGGATATTGGCTTGCTTGAGAAGGAAAGGAATGCCTCCGATATGGTCTTCGTGACCGTGAGTAATGACAAGACCCTTGACGCGGTCAATATTGTCAACGATATAGGAGTAGTCTGGGATGACGTAATCGATACCGAGCAAGTCGTCTTCTGGGAACTTAATCCCCGCATCAACGATAATAATTTCATCTTGGTATTCGATTCCGTAGGTATTTTTACCGATTTCTCCCAAACCACCAATGGCGAATACGCCGACTTCTTGTGATTTTAGATGAACTGACATGGATTAAAACTCCGTAATGCTAAAGTTTGCATGAGTTTTTTCGTACTCAAGGTGGTTTTCAGACAAGAGCTCGATAAATTCAATGTTGTAGGCGGTATGTGTTTCCACTAATTGGCGAGCGATGATCCGACCTTCTAATTCGTCTTTTGCGTCAATATCAAGATAGAGGGCGCGCGTTTGTTCGCGGCGCGGGGTCGCATCTTTTGCTTCTTGGTAAAATACTTTATAAATCATGTGTTTCCTTTCATTGATGACAAGTCAGGTCAAACGGCTCGGACTATAAAAAAGCAAGAGTGTAAGCAAGCTGCTTAAACTCTAATTGTCTTGTAAAGGTTGGGCGATTTGAGTGCCCTCCGAACAGACTAGGCTACCACGAAGATAGTCTAGTTGATTGGTATGTCATTTTCTAGAGTTGTCATTTTTTAATGTGATTTTTCTACTATTATATCATAAAAGGGGCTTTTGGTAAAAGGAATTGGTAGGGAAATGAAAAGTGTAATGGTTTTCATAAACAAATGGACTTAGGTGAAGTCAATATATAAAATTGACAAAGATAAAATAGTTTGCTATGATAAATGTAGGATATGTTTTTGGTGAATAGATGAAAGGGTAGGGGAATGGAAAGAGTACCACAAATGAGCTTGGGCGAATTTTACAGAGAAGTCCGTTGTTCTCGCTTGCTGAAGCAAAAGGATGTCGTTGGTGGAGATTTTACAACGGCACAATTGTCACGTTTTGAGTCGGGAAAGTCCATGTTGGCGGCGGATAAATTGATACTGGCAGTTGAAGGTATTAATATGACTATGGAGGAATTTACTTATAAATACCATAATTACAAGGAAGCACCTCATATTGAACTAGCCAACTTCATTTCGGAGTTGTATTGTCAGCAGGATAGGGAGGGACTACGGGCTTTATTAGAGTCTGATTTGTTGCAAGCGGAGGGATCACTCTATTCAAGATTAAATGGAATTGTCATTAAGGTAGCGATCGTTGCTCTAGGTGAGAGAGAGCACTTCGAAGAAGAGGATAGGAAATTTCTGTCTGATTATTTGTTTGCCATTGAAGAGTGGACAAGTTTTGAGTTGTATCTGTTTTTAAATGCCCAAATGTTGTTGAATGATGAGTTAATTATGACCCTAATTTCAGAATTGAAGCATAAATCTCATCATTATCGAAATTTGAGGAAAAATAAGCAATATTTTAAAGAAATTTTAATCAATTCAGTGACTGAAATGATAGAACGTGGGAGGTATGACTATGCCGAACAATTGCTGTGTGATTTAGAGTCGGCTTCGGAGGTTTGTGATGCATTGGAATTCATTTTTATTAATTATTTCAAATTGTGTATGGATTTCTTACGACTGGGAGGGGAGGAAACTAGTAAAAATAAAATAGAGGCATTTATAGCCTCTGTTGGACTGGTCACAAATGAAGGTTTATCTGCGTTACTGGCGAGACACTATAGACGACAGTGTCTGCAATCGGAGGGATTTGTTGAGAGGCAGGGCGGATAATAATGGGGATTGCTATTGAGAGGTAGAGAAGCAGTGCGAGTAGTTTTTTCTTCATAATTGTTTCCTCCTTTTTATTTTATTTTTCATTATAACCAATTTCTTCCATGTGTTCACTAACTTACAAATATGTAATTATTTTTTATAAAATTACATATTTGTAAGTTTTTCTAGTCGCTAAGGAACTATGTTAACATTTAGACATGACATGATATAGCTGTTTAGTTTATTTTTAGTACTAGCTCAAACAGTCTGGGGAGAGACTGTTTGAGGTGGAAAATGAAGAAAAGGAAGTTTTCGTTAAAAGTCGCAGGTAGTTGTCTAGTTGATAACTAGACAAGTGACAGATAAGAAAAGTGTAACTTTTCTCAATGGTACAGCAAGACGAGTTAACGAAGTAATAAAAATATAAACTAAATGACTATACGAAGTAAAATTGAAGCCAGGGAGGTACGGATATGAAGATGTCGCCCTACGTTCTCAGTCAGAAGTGTGATGATGGGATTGTCTATTTCAATACAAAGAATAATCATTCATTTCTAATGACAAATCAATTGTTGGAAAAACTGAAGACAGATGCGGAAACTAGAGAGCAATATAAGGCCTATCTTGAACAATTTCATTATTTTCCAGAAGACGATGAGGTAAACCAGTCTCTAAGGAAAATAGGTAAGATAGATGCTACTTTATTAGAATTTACAATTCTAACGCATGGAGATTGTAATTTTCGTTGTAAGTATTGCTATGAAAAATTTGAAAATATTTCTATGTCAAGAGAAACTGAAGATGCCATTTTAAAGTTTGCAGAAGAAAAATTGAGTACAGGCACCTATAAGTTGTTTAAAGTCTCTTGGTTTGGCGGTGAACCACTACTTGGTTATCGAACGATACAGTACCTTTCAAAAAAATTTCAAGACATTTGTAACGATTACAATGTACAGTTTTCGGCAAACATTACGACAAATGGTTATCTTTTATCTTTCCGAAAGTTTAAACATTTGGTTGAAGATTGTAAAATTCGTGGGTATCAAATAACTATTGATGGTAACCAAGAAAGTCATGACTGTCAACGGATATTAAGAAATAACAGTGGTACCTATAGTCGTATATATGAAAATTTAAAGGCAATAAAGGATAGTGACTTAGACTTTTTTTGTACAATTCGTTTTAATATTTCAAAAGAAAATGTAGAAAATGTAAAATCATTTTTATACAAAGACGGATTGTATTTTAGGGATGATCAACGATTTGGATTTTCTTATCACAATGTTGGTGATTGGGGGCAGGGTGATCGTTCTGAGAAAGATTGTGTTACTCTACTTAATTATGATGCAAGTTTCGAATTATCTACATTAGCTACTTCCATTGGTTACAGGGTCACTCTAGTCAGTTATTTTTTGAATAATCGTTTCACTTGTTATGCTAATCGAATGAATCACTACATGTTTAATGTGAAAGGAATTGTCCAGTCTTGCACAGTCGCACTCTATCATCCGAAAAATGTATTTGGCAATATTAATAAAGGTTTTATCAATCATGATAAATTGAGACAATGGGTGATTGAAGTGGAGGAAAGCTGCAAATCATGTCCATTGGTCTTAGTTTGTAAGTCTGGCCACTGCCCAATGGCCAAGCGAATTTCGAAACATTCTTCCGAGCTACTCTGTCGCAGTATGCAGAAGATAATGAATAGAAATCTAGCACTATTCGCGTTGACTAAGTCCTATCATGATATTTTAGATGTGGGTTAGAAGGAGGAATATATGGTTGTAACTACTAATGAAACTTATATAGAGGAAGATATTCTACAGCTTGCTACAAATTACGGATGTAATTCGCCATGTACACTACCGTAGACGTTATGTGATGAGAGGAGTGCTAGCCTCTCTTTTTGCTATTGGAGGTTTTATATGAAAAGAATGCTTGGGATTTATCGTTACGTTAGTAAAAAATATAAATTTTTGGTTATTTTAGGTATCTTTATGAATGGTGGAGTTATGCTAGCTCAGCCTTTAGTAATGAGTAAGATTTTACAGCTTGGGAATGGCGATTTAAGTTTTGAAAAAATTTGGCAACTATTAGTGTATGGTCTGTCTGTTTATTTGGTGATTTATAGCTTAATGCTTTTTGCAAATCATACCCATAATATCTTTAGGAGGGAAATTCATATTGGAATTCGCTCATCCTTGTTTCGGAAACTGATTGCTAACTCCAGACACAGTCAGAATGATAAGATCACTCTATTGACACAAGATATGGAATTATTGGGGGATAGGTACCTAGAACCAATTGCTGGTTTCTTATGTTGGGCATTTGTCAGTCTAGTTACAGCTCTTTATATTCTGATGCAGGATTTCCTGTTGGGTTCAATTTTTGTGGTATGTACTATTTTAAGACCGATTCCACAATTTCTCATGAACAGGCGTCTCAAGGATACTGGCAAGGAATACTCTGACTTTCGGACTAAAGTTCATGAAGAGGTTTCGGATAGCATCAATGGTAGTGAAACGCTCATTGCAAATCAAAGTCTTGAAAATAATTTTCAGCGAGTGAGCCATGTAGTAAAAGAGTATCAAGAAGCTATACAACGGTATTCTTTTACTCATAACATTGTTTTCTTTTACAATGGTTTTATGGAATTTTTCAGCCAAATATTGCCTGTGGCTATCGGCTTTTATCTGATGATGAATGGCGGGACCGTTACAATCGCCAACCTACTTACAATGTTTATTGCTGCTAACCGTCTAGCAGGACCAATTCAAAACTTGATGTATCAGGCTGAGGGCATACAGGGGGCTCAGGCTATTGCTGATAAAATTTTTGGGATATTGGAAACTCAACCGGACTTTGTAGAAGTCAAGGAGCATTACTTGACGAACCTTGATTTGCTTACTGTTGAGAGTTTGGTGAAATTTTATGGTGATAAACAAGTCTTGTCAGGCTTGAATTTATCGATAAAAATGGGAGAGAAAGTTTTGATTAAAGGTGCCAGTGGGTCTGGAAAAACAACTCTCTTTAGGCTTTTATCTGGTCAAGAAAAAGCAGATGCGGGTCTCCTCTATGTGACGGATAAAACAGGTTATCAGACAGAGGATTTTCGTGCCAATATTGGTATTATTAGCCAGCACCCATTCTTGTTTAATGATACCATCCGCTATAATCTGGCCTTGGGAGATGACTTTTCTGATGAAATTCTGCTAAAAGTGTTGGGACAGGTTGGCTTGTTGAATGAATTTACAGATATTCTCAATGTAAAGGTAAACAACAACGGTGAAAATATTTCAGGTGGTCAGCGGGTTCGTTTAGAAATTGCACGATTTCTTTTGCGGAAAAAGGATATTCTTTTGGCTGATGAGGTTACAGCAGCCTTGGATGAGAAAAATGGTAAGGCTGTTCGCCAACTTCTGCATTCCTTGCCAATTATGATAGTAGAAATTGCCCATCACATTGATGACGATATTCGGTATAATCAAGTATTGGAGTTGAAAAGAGGGGAAGAGATATAAGATACGGAGAAATAGTATCTCGGTCTTTTTCATTATTGGGATTTGAAAAAATTTTTAAGATAGCTTACAATAGAAAGGAGAATCATGTAAAGAGAGTAAAAGATGAAAGTATTAGCCCTTGATACGTCCAATCAAGCCTTGGCGGTGGCCTTGGTGGAAAATGGACAAATACAAGCAGATATGACCCTTGCGATCAAGAAAAATCATAGTATCAGTTTGATGCCGACGATTGACTTTCTGATGCAGTCAGTGGGATGGCAGCCGACCGACTTGGAGCGCATTGTGGTAGCGCAGGGACCAGGCTCATATACAGGGTTGCGGATCGGGGTTGCGACAGCAAAGACTCTGGCTTACACTCTGGGGATTGACTTGGTAGGAATTTCCAGTTTGCAGGCTTTGGTGCCAAGAGAGATTACAGGTCTTGTCGTACCAGTCATTGATGCACGAAGAAACCATGTCTATGCAGGATTTTATGAAAATGGGCAATCAGTCAAATCCGACACCTATCTTTCTTTTGACAGCCTGCTAGAAGAGGTGAGAGGCTATGAGTGTGTGACATTTGTAGGCGAGGTAACAGCCTTTATGGAGCAGATAGCAGCAAGTTTGCCAGAGGCACACTATCAAGTGACCTTGCCCTCTGCCGTTCAATTAGCCTTGGACGGAGAAGTTGCTCAGATCAGTGAGCTTATGCCGTTTGAACCTCGTTATCTTAAACGGGTTGAGGCAGAGGAAAATTGGCTCAAGGAGCATGAGGAGATAGCAAGAGAAAGCTATATCAAACGTGTATGATTGAAATTGAACAATACGAGGGGCAGACAGACCTAGCGCCAGTCCTCTATGCAATCTTGGCAGATGTCTATGCTGTCCCACCTTGGACGATAGAGCAGATTGGCAGGGACTTGGCACAGCCAGAAACGGTTTATTATCTAGCAAGGGAGGGGGAGGCTCTCCTTGGTTTTCTAGCCGTCCAGCAGTTGGTAGATGAGTTAGAAATCTTGCAACTTGCTGTGAGGAGCGATGTTCAAGGACAAGGAATTGCAGGGCGCTTGCTCGACTGTATTGAGCCGTTTTCAGGTCTAGTGTTTTTAGAGGTTCGTGCTTCCAATCAGCGAGCTAGACGCTTATATGAGCGCTATGGATTTGTAGAAATTGGTAGACGAAAGGACTATTACCATCATCCGACAGAGGCTGCCATTGTGATGAAAAGAGAGAAAGATGAATGATAGATATATCCTCGCGATTGAGACGTCCTGTGATGAGACCTCGGTTGCGGTATTAAAAAATGATGCAGACCTGCTATCCAATGTGATAGCAAGCCAAATTGAGAGCCACAAGCGTTTCGGTGGAGTGGTGCCGGAAGTGGCAAGTCGTCATCATGTCGAAGTGATAACGGCTTGTATCGAGGAAGCCTTGTTGGAGGCGGACATTGAGGCGCGTGATCTTACAGCAGTGGCGGTCACCTATGGTCCAGGCTTGGTCGGTGCCCTCTTGGTCGGTTTGTCAGCTGCAAAGGCCTTTGCTTGGGCAAACGGTCTTCCCTTGATTCCTGTCAACCACATGGCGGGTCACCTAATGGCTGCGCGCCATAGCAAGGAATTAGAATACCCCCTACTCGCCTTATTGGTGTCGGGTGGTCATACAGAATTAGTCTATGTAGCAGGACCGGGTGAGTATAAGATTGTCGGAGAAACGCGTGATGATGCAGTCGGCGAAGCCTATGATAAGGTGGGTCGTGTCATGGGGTTACCTTATCCAGCGGGTCGTGTCATTGATGAGTTGGCACATCAAGGAAAGGAGCGCTATGATTTTCCGCGCGCCATGCTAAAGGAAGATAATCTTGATTTTTCATTTTCGGGCTTAAAATCAGCCTTTATCAATCTGTATCACAATGCCGAGCAAAGAGGAGAAAGTCTGTCCAATGAAGACCTGTCAGCCTCCTTTCAAGCCTGTGTCCTGGATATTTTACTGGCAAAAACCAAAAAGGCTTTGGCGAAATACCCTGTCAAGACCTTGGTGGTTGCAGGCGGAGTGGCTGCCAATCAAGGGTTGCGTGAGCGCTTGGCAGAGGAAATCAGCGAGGTAGAAGTCATTATTCCACCCCTACGTCTTTGCGGAGACAATGCAGGTATGATTGCCTTAGCAGCAGTCAGTGAGTGGAATCAGCACAATCTGGCTTCTTTGGACTTGAATGCCAAGCCCAGCCTAGCATTTGATAGGCTAGAATAGAAGAATGATGACATTGAATGAGGAGCCAAAGGGCTCTTTTTTTATATTCTCGTATTTTGTAGAATTGAGTTCAGCCTAAAGCCTCGGAAAAAAGAGACGCAGGTGTTCTAGCTTTAGCTAGTTACAGCTGTGGCTCCCTTTAGGGATAAATCTTCCTAGCTCCAAAGGTATGGGATACCTTTGGAGGTGGGAAATAGAAGTTTGCGAAGCAAACTCTCTCTAAACTCTGCGCTGCATTTCCTATTTTCACAGTGTGCTTTATACGCTCTCGTATCTTGGCTAACTGAACACGCCCTAAACTCTGTGCGAAAAAGAGACATGACTGTTTCAGCTTTAGCTGATGATGGTTCTTTAGGAAATAGGCTGAAAACCTCCACTGGAGCTTTTCACTCGTCAAATTTGCTATTTTCACTTTGAGTTCTTAACGGGCTTTGTATCTTGTAATTGAACTCGGGCTACAACTCACTGACAAAAAGATAAATCTCATTGGGTGCAAGACACCCTGCTTCGATTTCCTATTTTGTCTAGAAGTTGCTTTACGCCCTCGTATCTTGTATAACTGAACTCGGGCTACAACTCACTGACAAAAAGATAAATCTCATTGGGTGCAAGACACCCTGCTTCGATTTCCTATTTTGTCTAGAAGTTGCTTTACGCCCTCGTATCTTGGTTTTTATTTCAATCTGAAGGTTTTTGGTGCTTTTTTGAGTAGGATGAGGTAGCCTATTCCGACGTAGAGGCTGATGCCGATTGATAGACCTAGGATATAAAGAGGGCTTTCAATTTTTAGTTGGGTATTGAGATAGGCTAGCCAATAGAGGGCACCACTAAGAATATTGTAGAAGGGATTGACGATTTCCATGTCTTGGGTGAATGGCTGGAGAATATAGTAGATAAAGAGGGCGTGGAAAGAAAAGAGAAAGGTGATACTGAACAGGAGGTAGGCGGTCAGTAGGGTGAGCTGCCAAGAGTACTGGAAATGTCCCGCCAGCATGATGATGAGAAAGAGAGTGAGGGCAAAGATACTGTTGAATTTTAGCGTCTGGATAAAGCGGTAGTTAAAGCCAGCTAGAATCGTTTTAGGCTCCCGGTAAAAAGGATAGTGGAGCATGGCAATATCACAGTTGACAAAGACCATTTGGGTGACTTGCTTGCCAAGAGAGACGGCATACATAGCCATGAGTGTAAAGGGAAGAAGGGCTATCAAGCCTTTTTCAGGAAGTTTAAACGGTTGGTGAGAAAAGAACCTAACAGTTGCAAATAGGGCAGGAATCAGCAGTAAGAAGACTAGCCGTTTCTTAAGTCCCTTTATGAGAATAGAGCGGTAACGCTGGAACAGCAGGGCGTTGAGGTAGGTCATCCCTGTCAGATGTGTCAGATCTTTTGAATTGTCCAACTTCAACTTTTCCTGCATTTTAAGCCCTTGACGGGTGTATTCGTTGCCTTGGGTCAGCTGGACGATTTTCTTATCCACAGCTAGAGATTCTTCCATACGGAAGTTAAGATATTCTGTGATTTGGTCAAATATTAGAACAGCGTGCAGGCTACGGAAAAAGAGGGGAACTTGGATGAGCAGTAGTGTCACTAAAAAGTAGCTGTTAAGAGCATCTCGCTTGAAGAAGGCTAGGAGGGCAAAGGCACAGCCGGGAAGAATAAGCGCCCAATTTTGCCATGACCAATGTTTTATAAAGATATGGCGTTTAAAGAGCCAGAAAGTGCAAGCATAGCCAGATAATTGCATGGTTGGAATGGTCAAAAGACCGACGGGGAAAAGGAGCCACTGATGAGCCAAATCGCTTAAAACAAATAAGGCTGGAATATAGGCTAGGCTATGAATGACAGGCTCTACCAGCAATTGACTCTGTAAGAATAGCTTTTGAGAGAGTTTAACGTTCACCATAAATTCCCGATTTGCTTGGGAAATAAATGGTTCAAAGCCTTGTGAGAAGCGATAGATTAAACCTGTTATACTCAACCATATAGCAAAGCCAAGTAAGAAAGCCTCAGGATGAAGAGGGAGGGGTGATGGATCTGCGTTGACAGCCAAATTGATGGCACTGGAAGCTCCGCCTACATAGATCGTCAGCCAGATGAACTTGGTCAAAAAACGCAGGGGGATGCTGAGGATGGCGAACAGACAAAAGAGAATTTTTTTACCTTTGTAGAAATGATAGACTGTTTCAGGAATAGAGGAGCCTAGCAAGGGAATTTTCCTAAGATAGTAGAGCAAACCATTGATCCGTTTGCTAAGATGAAAGGTTTCCTGATACCAAGCATAGCGTAGTATATCTTTCATGGTGCCCTCCTATTTATCTGTCAGCAAGGAAATAACTTCTTGCTCAAAGCCAGCGTCGTGCAGGCGTTCGGTTGGTAGAGCTTGCAGTGTCTGATGATGCAAGAGAACAATTTCGTCGCAGAGATCTTGCGCGAGCTGGAGAATAGGGGTGGAGAAGATGATCACGGAATCGTTCTTCGCTTCGCGGATGAGTTGTTTGAACTCGTGGGCAGCGACAGGGTCGAAAGAGGTAAGTGGTTCGTCTAGTAACAGGACAGCAGGTTGCACGATCAGAGAGAGCAGGAGCTGGACCTTGTTTTGCATACCGTGGGAGAAATCTTTGAGCAGGCGATGTTGGTCTGCTGGCTCAATGCCAACGAGGGTCAGCCAGTCTTCAGGGCTGCGCTGGTGGCGGAGTTTTTCCCTGTGAATGTCCATGTAAAAACGAACAAATTCAAAGGCCGTCATAAAGGCAGGTAGTTGTGGATGGGTCTGGGTAAAACCGATTTCGGTTGCGTCGTAATCACGGAACTGCCCCTCTTCGTCAAACTGAATATCGCCCTGTTCGAGGACGAGGTTGTGGGCAATACAGTTAAAGAGGGTGGTTTTTCCTGCCCCATTTCTGCCCAGAAGTCCATAAATTTTTCCTTGTTCAAAGACAAAGGAGGCATCTTTTAGGATGATCTTTTGGTCAAATTGTTTGGAAATAGAATTGAGGGTTAATCTTATCATGAAAGGTCTCCTTTAGGTTGGGGAGTATAGAGATAGTCTTTATAGCCGTTTAGTTTATTTTTAGTACTAGCTCAAACAGTCTGGGGATAGACTGTTTGAGGTGGGAAATGAAGAAAAGGAAGTTTTCGTTAAAAGTCGCAGGTAGTTGAAATAGTTGATAACTATTTCAAGTGACAGATAAGAAAAGTGTAACTTTTCTCAATGGTACAGCAAGAAGAGTTAACGAAGTAATAAAAATATAAACTAAATGACTATATACTCCTTAAAAATTAAAACGATACGTTCTTCCCTTAAAGCTAGAAGGGACAATTTAGAAACGCTACACTTTTCTTATCAGATAGTGAAGTCCGTCTATCTTTGATTTTTCTTGGCTATAACTTTCCTCTCCTTATCTCCCAGATAGTTGAAGTTATCTATTGCTGCTTTTGTACGATTGTTCTATCTCTATCATACATCAAAGCGCAAAAAAATTCAAGGTATTTCTTGAATTTTATGAAAGCGGTATCGGTTGCATTCCTGCGACCCAGCCAGTAGAGAGACAGTAGGTGATGTTAAAGCCACCTGTATGGGCATTGATGTCCAGAACCTCACCTGCAAAGTGCAGTCCTGCAACTTTCTTACTTTCTAGGGTTTTGGGATTGATTTCCTTAAGGTCGACACCACCCTTGGTCACAAATGATTTGGCTAAGGACATCTTTCCTGTAATGGGAATTGGTAAGGCCTTGATGGTGGTGATCAGCTGCTCTATTTCTTTAGGCAAGAGCTGCTTGACCTTGAGCGGGTAGGGGCTGGCAAAAAATTCTGCTAAGCGTTCGGGCATCAGATGTTTCAAGACATTTTTGAGGTTCTTTTCCCGTTGATCCGCTAAGAGGGTGGTCAACTCTTCCTTGTTCATCTGCGGAAGAACATCTAGGTAGGCTGTTTCTCCACCCTTGACGAAGCTGGACAGCCTTAGGGCAGCAGGACCAGAGAGCCCAAAGTGCGTAAAGAGGAGATCGTGGGTGATGACGTGTCTGTCATAACGGAGAGTGACATCATCAAGTGAGATTCCTTGGAGAGCCTTATGAGGGAAGTCGGTCAGGAGGGGGCTTTCAGCTGCTTCAATGTCAGTGACAGCCAATTTAAAATGGCGGGCAATATCGTGCCCGAAGCCAGTAGAACCCGTCGAGGGATAGGTCTTGCCACCTGTTGTGACAATCACCTTGTGGCTTGTGAACAGCTCCTGTGCTGTTTTAAGATGAAAGACTTCATCGATCTTTTTGACCGAGAGGACCTCGGTATCTGTCCGGATGTAAACTCCCAAGTCAAGCATCTTCATCTCAAGCGCTTTGATAATGGTCTGGGAACGGTCTGTCTTTGGAAAGACCCTGCCGTGGTCTTCGACTTTTAATTTGACACCATTGTCTTCAAAGAACTGGATAATATCGTGGTTGTCAAATTGTGAAAAAACACTGTAAAGGAAGCGCCCGTTTCCAGGAATGCCAGCGAGCAGATCCTCGAGTGTCCCGTTGTTGGTCACGTTGCAACGCCCACCGCCAGTTCCGGCTAATTTTTTGCCGAGTCTGCGATTTTTTTCTATGAGTAGGGTTGACTGACCGTAGAAACTCGCTGCAATAGCAGCCATCATGCCAGCAGGACCTGCTCCGATAATAATGGTATCAAACTGTGTCATAAGCTATCCTTTTCCAAAATTGTGATGCCTTGTTCTATTTATTGTATCATAAAAGGGCTTGAAGCCTGCTTTAAATGGTAGGAAAATTTGACAGGACTAGGTGGTTGTGGTAATATTTTAATGATACAAACAAGAAAAATCAAGCAATTGAGGATATTATGGGAATTGAAAAGACAGTCAGCGAATTAGCAGAGATTTTGGGAGTTAGTCGCCAGGCGATGAACAACCGTGTCAAGTCTCTTCCAGAAGAGTTCGTTGAAAAAAATGAAAAGGGTGTAACGGTTGTCAATCGGGCAGGCCTTGTCAAGTTAGAAGAAATTTATAAGACTACCATTTTTGAAGATGAGCCGATCAGCGAAGAAGTCAAGCAACGTGAGCTGATGGAAATCTTGGTGGATGAAAAAAATGATGAGATCAGCCGTCTGTATAAACAGCTGGAAGTTAAAGACAAGCAGATTGCTGAAAAAGACGAGCAGTTGCGCGTAAAAGATGTTCAGATTTCTGAAAAGGATAAGCAGCTGGATCAGCAGCAGCAACTGACCTTGAAAGCGATGGCAGACAAGGATGTATTGAAGCTAGAACTGGAAGAAGTCAAGGCGCATGCGCAGGAAAAATCAAAAGGCTTCTTTGCACGATTATTGGGACGATAGGAAGTTTGGGACGACACTTGTCTCAGACTTTTTCTTTTGTCAGAAGAACAGCCCAATGACGAGCGCCTTGGAGGCGTTTTAAATTGGGCTCAAAGAAGCTAGAATTTTAAAATGAAACGGGTTACAATAAAACCAAGGAGGATGATATGATTGATAACCGGACCATTGCAATCTTGATGGAATTGTTTGCCAATCAACAGATGAGCCTGTATGAATTGAGTATTCAGACTGGGATTGAGAAGGAACAGTTGTTGACCAGTTTGCATCAAGTCAATCAAGTCTTAGAAGCGCAGGCTTTTGCGGTGATTGAGGAGCAGGACGGGAACTATCGTGTTCCCGAAGCGCTGCTTGAGGAAAGTTATCAGATTTTTGACCTATTTCGCAACAATCAAATCTACCTGTCACAGGATGAGCGACTTGTCCTGATCTATCTCTATACCTTTATTCGGAAAGATTTTATTTCCAATGTGCATTATCAGGAACTTTTGAGCGTCAGTCGAAATACAACGCTTTCGGACATTAAGCAGGTAAAAGAACTTTGCCAGCAATTTGGGGTGTCTTTCGACTATACGCGGGCGCGTGGCTATCATCTAAATGGTCGGGAAGAAGACAAGCACCGTCTAGCTCTCTATGCGATCAGTGATTGTTTGCAGAGCTCGATCGGGCTTTGGGCTCTCGATTATGTATTGAGGTCTTGGCAGGAAATCAATGTGATTGATCTGTTGAAAAAGACTGGTCAGCAGGCGTGTCAATTTTATCAGGTATCAGCCTTGGAAGATCGATTAGACGAGTATCTCTACTTTTTGCAATTTCTAGCCATCCGTAGAGAACGAGTTCAGATCGAGATGGAGCGAGAGACGGAAACGACCTTTGCCTTTATTCAAGAATTTGTCGAGCAGCTCTGGGGTGTTTTGGCACTAAAAAAAGGCTTGACCCAAGCCTTATCGCCGAGCTGGAAAGCCTATCTAGCGCAACTCTTACAAGGGTGTTTGGAGGGCAATCTTGGGCAAAAAGACAGTCTTTTTTATCGGTTGACGGTAGAGATTGTCGAGGAGATGGAGCGGTTGTCGTTGATCGAATTTGACAATCGACTAGAGATGATTGAGGGCTTACAGCGCCATTTGATTCCAGCCTATTATCGCTTGACCTCCCACTTGGTCAATGTCAATTCCTATACGGATGTGATTAAGGAAGAGCATAAGGACTTGTTCCAATTGGTACAAAAAGCCTTGGCACCTTTAGAAGCCCATCTCGGATTTGCTGTTCCAGATAGCGAAGTGTCCTACTTTGTGATTCATTTTGGAGGCTACATTGAGGCGAAAAAAGAGCGTTCCTTTCGCTACAAAGCCCTAGTGGTCTGCCCCAATGGCGTCAGCTCATCCCTAATTGTCAAAGAAAGTCTCCGCCAGCTTTTTCCAACGATTTCCTTTGCGGATACGCATTCGCTGAAAGAGTTTGAAGAACGCCAGAGCGAAGAGTATGACATGGTATTTGCAACGATTAAGTTAGAAACGAGCCTCCCTTTCTTCTTGATCCCTCAGTTGATGACGGGTAGTCAAAAGAGGGACTTGTTTCAACTGGTCAGTGAGCAATTCCCCAATGCAGGCTATTTTCCGATTGAAATTGAGCAATTATTGTCAGTGATTGGCAAGTATGCAACGATTCATCGGGAACAGTCCTTGAAATATGAGTTGGTGCAATTTATGAACCAACAATCTTATGAACGAAGGAGACGAAGTCCTATGTTAGACGAACTTATTACAACAGAGACCTTCCAACGCTCCAGTGAGAAGCTGGATTGGAAAGAAGCGATTGCACTCGCGGCTCAACCGCTAGTGGCAAACGGTTCAGTAGAAGAAAGTTATATCGAGGCGATGATCAACAAGGTGACAGCCTTTGGTCCCTTTATTGATTTGGGAAAAGGTGTTGCTATTCCTCATGCACGTCCAGAAGACGGGGTCAATCAGATTGGGATGTCCATGCTAGCCTTGGAACACCCTGTTTATCTACTGGATGACCCGGCGCATGAAATTCGTCTGCTTATCTGCATTGCTGCAATTGATAACCAGACTCACCTAAAGGCACTTTCAGGCTTAACAGCCATTTTACGAAAGGAAGAAAATATTCAACAACTCATCAAGGCCAAAGCCTTTGATGATATTGCAGACTTAATAAAGGAGGTTAACTAATATGTTACGAATCGGTACTGCATGTGGTTCAGGATTGGGGTCAAGTTTCATGGTGCAAATGAATATTGAGTCAATCTTGAGAGACTTAGACGTTTCAGATGTAAACGTTGAGCACTATGACTTGGGTGGTGCAAGTCCAAGTGAAGCAGATGTCTGGATTGTCGGTCGTGACTTGGCAGATTCTGCAACTCATTTGGGAGATGTCCGTGTCTTAAATAGTATTATTGATATGGACGAACTAAAAGAATTGGTTACAGCAATCTGTCAGGAAAAAGGCTTAGTATGATAAGAGTGGAGCGGAAATCGTGATTTCGTAGCTCCACAAATCAGATAAGAATGTTACTCTATGGCAAGGTTGGCATGCAATACTCTTCAAAAATCATCTTATCCCTTGTCAGCATGACTTGGTGAACTTCAGTTCTAGCTTGGCTACTTTTGATTTTTTTATGGAGTATAAGCGTCAATCAGCTACCTAGAGTAATATTATCTAGGGTTCCTAGACCCAAAGAGTATGACGATCTTCGATTAGGAGGAGAAGAGGTATGTTTTTAGATTTTTTAATTGATATCGCAAAGACACCTGCCATTTTGGTAGCGCTGATTGCGATTTTGGGCTTGGTTTTACAGAAGAAGCCCCTTTCGGATATTATGAAAGGCGGTATTAAGACCTTTGTTGGATTTTTAGTTGTTTCAGGTGGGGCAGGAATTGTTCAAAATTCCCTGCAACCGTTTGGACAGATGTTTGAGCATGCCTTCCATTTGACAGGAGTTGTGCCAAATAATGAAGCAGTCGTGGCGGTTGCCTTGACAGAATATGGTACGGCAACTTCTCTGATCATGTTGCTCGGTATGGTCTTCAATATTTTAATCGCTCGTGTGACTCGTTTTAAGTACATATTCTTGACAGGGCACCATACCCTTTATATGGCTTGTATGATTGCAGTCATTATGTCCGTGGCAGGCTTCACCTCTATCGGTCTGATTGTCATGGGTGGTCTGGCTCTTGCCTTGATTATGACCTTGTCACCAGCTTTCGTCCAAAAATACATGGTACAATTGACGGGCAATGATAAAGTGGCACTGGGTCACTTTGGCTCACTTGGTTACTGGCTTAGCGGTTTCGTCGGTCGTCTTGTTGGGGATACATCAACCTCAACAGAAGATATTAACTTCCCTAAGGGTTTAGCTTTCCTACGTGATAGTACTGTAAGTATCGCTATTTCCATGTCGATCATCTACATGATAGTTGCCTTCTTTGCAGGCGGTGACTACATTAAGGAAAACTTGAGCGGTGGGACAAACGGTCTGGTCTATGCCCTTACTTTGGGTGGTACCTTTGCAGCGGGTGTCTTTGTCATCCTATCTGGTGTGCGCTTGATCTTGGCAGAGATCGTTCCTGCCTTCAAAGGGATTTCAGAAAAATTGGTACCCAACTCAAAACCAGCCTTGGACTGTCCGATCGTCTATCCATACGCTCCGAATGCTGTCTTGATTGGCTTTATCTCTAGCTTTATTGGTGGTATTGTGAGCATGTTTATCTTGATTGCAACAGGTGGTGTGGTTATCTTGCCGGGTGTTGTTCCTCATTTCTTCTGCGGTGCGACAGCAGGGGTTATCGGAAATGCTTCAGGTGGTGTTCGCGGTGCAGTTATCGGCTCATTCCTCCAAGGTGTGTTAATCAGCTTCCTTCCAGTCTTCCTGCTCCCTGTTATGGGAAATCTTGGATTTGCGGGGTCAACATTCTCTGATGCGGACTTTGGTTTGTCAGGTATTTTCCTCGGCCTTTTAGCAGATAAGGGTGGGGTAATGGCCGTTTCAGTTGGAATTGTTGCCATTTTAGCTCTGATGATTGGTTTATCAGTTATCAAGAAAGATCAGAAAGAAGGATAAGCTATGATCAAACGGCTAGAAGAATTGACGCGTTTTGCAACAGAAATTCGCTATCATATCCTTACAACTTTAAATCAACTCGGTTTTGGGCATTATGGTGGCAGCTTGTCGATTGTGGAAGTGCTAGCCGCTCTATATGGTGAGGTTCTGGACGTCAACGTCCAGAATTTCGCTTCTAAAGAGCGCGATCATTTTGTCCTTTCAAAAGGACATGCAGGGCCAGCCTTGTATAGCGCCTTGCACCTAAAAGGTTTCTTTGACAAGGACTTTCTCCACTCCCTCAATTGCAACGGCACTCGGCTACCGTCTCATCCTGATCGGAATTTGACACCCGGTGTTGATATGACGACGGGATCGCTCGGACAAGGAATGAGCGTGGCAACAGGGATTGCCTACGGTAAAAAAATTACGGCCTCGCCTTACTATACCTATACCTTGGTCGGAGACGGAGAATTGAATGAGGGCCAGTGTTGGGAAGCCGCTCAATTTGCGGCTCACCAGCAATTGTCCCACTTGATCCTCTTTGTTGATGATAATAAGAAACAGTTGGATGGGCGGACGGATGACATTTGTCAAACCTTTGATTTTGTAGAGAAATTTGCCTCCTTTGGTTGGGAAGCTGTTCGTGTGGATGGATCTAACATTGAAACGATTTTGGAAGCCCTTGAAGCGATGAAAGAAAGTGCGTCACCTCGTCCCAAATGTATTGTTCTAGATACAGTGAAAGGGCAGGGGGTGGATCTTCTTGAGGAAATGGAAAGCAATCACCATTTGCGCTTGTCGGGTCAATTGACAGACGATTTGGAAGCAGTTGCTCAATCATTCGCCAAAGAATTGGAGGTCACAAGATGAGACAAACAAAAGAAATGCGCTTGGTATACAGCGACTTCCTCGCTGAAATGGGGAAGAGCAATCCGGCGCTGGCTGCTCTGGAAGCCGACCTATCAAGCTCTATGTCGACCAATAAGTTGGCTGCGATCCTTGGTGAACGCTATGTCAATGTAGGGATCATGGAGCAAGAAATGATTGGTGTGGCAGCTGGTCTATCTATCTTAGGCTACAAACCCTATCTTCACACGTTTGGACCGTTTGCCAGTCGGCGCGTCTTTGACCAGATCTTTCTTTCATTGGGCTACGCCCAGTTGAATGCGACGGTGATCGGTTCAGATGCGGGGGTATCTGCTGAAATGAACGGTGGAACCCACATGCCTTTTGAAGACCTGGCATTGATGCGCTTGATTCCTAAAGCGCGTGTCTATGAAGTGAGCGACGACATCCAGTTCCGAGCAGTCCTTGATGAGACCTTGAAGGAAGATGGACTGAACTACATTCGCACCATTCGCAAAGCTCCGACTGCCATTTATCAAGGTGATGAAGACTTTGGTAAGGGGTATTGTGTCCTGCGAAAGGGAGCGGATGCAACGATCGTTGCGAGTGGTATCATGGTTGATCAGGCCTTGAAAGCAGCAGATAGTCTAAAAGAAGCGGGAATAGCTGTTCAAGTGATAGATCTCTTTAGAATCAAACCACTTCACCAAGATCTGCTCGGTCTGCTGGCAGGAAAACCAGTCATTACCGCAGAAAATCACAACCGTATAGGTGGTCTCGGTAGCGCCATCTGTGAACTGGTCAGCACCAGTCCAGCAACTCCCGTTTACCGTATCGGTGTGGACGAAGCCTTTGGTCAAGTGGGGCAACAAGCCTACCTCATGGAAGTCTATGGTCTTACCGCGGAAAAGATTGAGGAGCAGGTTACGACAGCCCTAGCCTAGAAAGGGTGGGTGGTATATCCCTTTATTTCAAGTTTTGATATTTTAAATACTATAGCCGTTTCGTTTATTTTTAGTACTAGCTCAAACAGTCTGGGGAGAGACTGTTTGAGGTGGGAAATAAAGAAAACGAAGTTTTCGTCAAAACAGTCTGGGGAGAGACTGTTTGAGGTGGGAAATAAAGAAAACGAAGTTTTCGTTAAAAGTCGCAGGTAGTACTGGGGTACAGCAAGACGAGTTAACGAAGTAATAAAAATATAAACTAAATGACTATAATAATCATTTTTACGCTAAGTTTAACGCTAGAATAGAAAATAATAGGGCGGTATCATGGTCGATCTACAATTTATTGATGTCGATTAGCTTCATCCTATCCGATTTTTTCGCTGGTATTCTTGCAGATCATTTTGGTATAAGGAGTAATTATTTAGTCTTTGGCAGTGTTACAGTTCTTTGTTTGCTGGCTTATTTTGTGTTAGCGAGAAAAAGAAAGCGATTTGAATAAATGAGAAAGAAATATTTATCCTTTGATAGGAACTTGTTCTGTTATAGCCGCTTTGTTTACTTCCTTACCCGACTGCTGAACGCTAGCCTTGTTGATACGAGCTAAGATTCCCAGAGGTTTATGAAAAACTGTACACATAAGAATCTCCCGCGCAGTCTTTGCGTAGGAGATTTGTTTGTATCCTCAAGAAAAGGCGATGCTCTCTGCCGATCGTCTTTTAGCACGATAGTAGTCTTCTTCTTGTGCAATCAGTCTGACGAATAGAGCCCCTCAATTCTTCTAAAGATCCTCTTTCCATGCCCTAAATTCTCCTGCCAATTGATGGTCTAAAGCCAGCTTTTCCTCCACTGCGCTATCAAGTGTGGTCTTCAAGGTGTCAAAGGTATCTGACAACTCTTCCATCTGCTTGACTTTTTCCTGCGTATAGGACTGAAAGTCGCTGACAATCTTCTCATAGGTGACACCGTTTGAGGCAAAGATCTCCTCTACCTCCCAGCGAGCGAGGTGGGTATAGCTTGAAAAGTCAATCCCTGACCACAGCCTTTCTGCCGCTTCATCTGCCTCTTGCTTCAAGTCTTTCAATTCATCTAGGCCTGTCTTTGCTGCTTCTGCCATAGAAGCCCCTAAGAGGGCACTTTGCCCCGCGTCAAGGAAGAAGGTCTCATTGGTGCTCAAGCCTCCACCTAATTTTTCCCATTTGGCTTTCAAGGCTTTGAGCTGTAGCATCTGGCGGGAACTCCGGGCAAAGGCTTCTGTCGGACCACCAATGATGGGCTTACCTGTTTTGGTATCCAAGACCCGTCCCGTCTCTGGGTCAAACGTCCAATCTCCTATATCGTGACTGGTACCGTCTGTCCAGTATATCGTCCCGAGACTTTCGTCATAGCCAGCGTTTTTGGGATGGTTAATATCATTTAGAAAGACAACGGTATCCTTGTTTTTGCGATAATCGATAAAGAGACCGGGATGCTCTTTGATAAACTCTTTTTCTTCCTCACTTAGTGACCCGTAGTGAAACCAGGCATTAAAAGTAGTGGTTGGAATCCCGAACTTGGCTCCAACCTTAATCATATAGGAGGATTGGGAGTAGCCGGACAATTGTGTGACCGCATGAACTCTGGGATCATCTAGGACACTTTGGACAAACTCTTCAGCAGGAGTATATTGCCTAGATAAATAGTAGCCCTGACTTTTTTTACCATCTGTATCTCCAAAAACAGCCGTCATTGTATCAACGGATTGAATATCTGTTGCGGCAGCAATCACCGCTACACTGCTAAAATCAGGCTCCCCATTCACAATGGGTGCTACCGCCATCCCATCAAAGCCCGTCTCGGGATCGGAGGAGGTTTTGATGACTTTGAATTGTTGATTACCGGACATCCGAATTTTATTTCTTTCATGGGGTAATAATGTATCATCTGGTTTAGCTACGATATGTTGATAATCTTTACCTTCTTTTATTTTTCTATCAACGAAATCAGCATTGACACTATAAACATTTTTTCCCCTATTTAAATAATTCAATTGTTCATCAGTATAGTTAAATGTCATTACTCAATACTCTCCTTACCATCAGAAAAAATGACCTTTATATTGCTCTCTGTACTTCCTTCATGTGAAGTCAGTATTTCTGACTCCTCCGTAGTCACAACTCCTGAGCGATTTATTGTATTAGATAAGCTATGACTTAGTCCATACTGTACAACCTGTTCATCTGAAAAAGATAGTCGGACTGTACAACTCCAATCCCCTGGTGGAACAGAATAATCGGGACTACTAATCTCGATCTTCTCAAGATCTCGATAGCTATTTTTTAAAGCCTTAACCAGACTAACTTCATATCGTCGGTTCCGTTCTGCTTCCTTGTTTTTTTGTATGTTACCATTTAGACTAAATGCCATGACTAAACCTCCTAAAATAATAAGTAAAATGAATAATTTCTTTTTCATGCTCTGTCCTCCATGGTTTATCTACCTATCGTTGAACTGCTTTTATATTATTATACACCATTTTCTGTGGAATTGCTATAAGATTTTGATAAAATTTGTATTGATATGTAAAAAATATTTAGTTGTTCAGCCATATACTAAAAGAATGTTATTCTACACTCTCTTTACCATCAGAAAATATCACTCTCACATTCCCCCCTGTACTTCCGAAATGTGAAGACAGTATTTCCGATTCTGCTGTATTCACAACTCCTGAGAGGTTTATTTCGGTGGATAAATTGTGCCTTATCCTATCCTTTATAACCCGTCCATCTGAAAAGGATAGTTGGACTGTACAACTCCAATCCCCTGGTGGCTTTGCATAATGTGGACTACTAAACTTTATCTCGTCAATATCCCGATAACTATTCTTCAAAGCCTTGACCAGACTGACTTCATATTGCCGATTCCGTTCTGCCTCCTTGTTTTTTTGTAGGTTACCATTTAGACTAAATGCCATGACTAAACCTCCTAAGATAATAAGTAAAATGAATAATTTCTTTTCATGCTCTATCCTCCACGGCTTATCTACCTATCGTTAAATCACCTATATATTATTATACACCATTTTCTGTGGAAATGCTATAAGATTTTGATAAAATTTGTATTGATATATAGAAAAGATTCAATTGTTCAGCCATATATTGGAATGGTGTTATTCAATATTCTCTTCACTATCAGAAAGTCTAGCTCTGATAGTGAGGAGAAAGATTCGAATCTCTATTTGTGTGGAACTGTAATGTCAAGAAGAAGGAGGCTATAAATAGCTTTTGCTAGTGGATACTTTTTCCTATTCGCAATTTGTGATATAATACAATAGTTTATTAACAAATTATTAGGAGAGTATGTGATGAATCAGCAGCGAAACTATGGAATTGATTTACTTCGATTAGTTTTAATGTTTATGGTGTGTATGTTGCATGTGCTTGGGCAAGGTGGAATATTGGCTACGGTGCCGGTAGGTTCTTTGGGTCATAGAGTTTTTTGGTTGATAGAAATTGCTTCGTATTGTGCAGTTGACTCTTTTGCAATTATCAGTGGTTACACTGCAACCAACCGTAGACATAGGTATGAAAGAATAGTTTCTATGTGGTTTCAAGCATTTTTTTATTCTTTCATTCTTACTATTTTCTTATCGATTCTTGGTGTGGGTGAGGGATTAGATAAGCTAGACTTTACACGCAGTATCTTTCTAGTGACTTTTGGAAATTTTTGGTATTTTACCGCTTTCTTTGCTTTGTTTTTTGCAATGCCAATTCTCAATAAGTTTTTATTCTCAATTGATGAAGCGCAGGGGAAGAAAACATTTATTATTTTCATATTATTGTTTTCAATGATGGGAATCTTCGGAGATCCATTTAAGTCACATACTGGCTATTCAGCTATCTGGCTAATGGTGCTCTATTGTCTTGGTGTGTTAATGAAAAGGTTAAATCTGTTTGTACGGAAAAAGTCAATGACGTTGATAATAGTATGGATACTATGTATCTTGATTACCTGGTTTACATATATCCAGAAAGGTGATGTATTTTATATTAGCTATATCTCACCTACTATTGTATTATCAGGGTTAATAATGGTTATTCTCTTTTCTAGGCTCCAACTTCCACCTAATATTATTGCAGCAGTATCGAGGTTATCCCCATATGCTTTTGGCATTTATTTATTTCAGTCTAATCAAGTGATTTGGAGTCATGTCCTTAAAGGTGCGACAGTATTTGTTGTTAACAAATCGATAATTGTAGGAATTCTGTATGTATTCTTCTTTGCATTTTTAGTTTTCATTTTAGGGTTACTGGTGGAGATGGTGAGAAGTAAGATTGATAGACTGCTAAACATTTCAAGTTTGAGTCAAAAGATTGTGAATGCATTTGACAAACTATTTTTACTACTCTCTAGGTTCTTTGTTTAATTTTGAAGATCTTTGTCTGTTAGCGTACAAAAAAACACCCCCGATACGACTGTACTTCCGAAGCTAGTCATATCGAGGGGGTATGTGATGGAGGAGAGTAAAGCTAGCGGATATTTGCCTGTTCGTTCCATTCTTCCTTGAGGATGCCGTATTTGACGGAGTCGTAGTAGACGCCTTGCCAATAGCGGACTTTTCGGATTTGAGCCTCTTTCGCCATCCCGAGTTTTTCAGCAGCTCTCATCATACGCTGGTTGCCACTCCAAGTGGTGAGACCGATATGCTCAAGACTTGGGATCGTTTCAAAGATATGCCGAATCCACAAAGTCATAGCTTGAGTGCCGTAGCCTCCACTCCAGTAAGCAGGGTCAAAGATGATAATACCTATCTCGAGCCATCTAGTATCTTCACTTTCCCAATAGTAGGACACCATGCCAATAGGCTTTTGATCAATAAAAATTCCCTGAACGGTTGCAGAATCTAAAAAGGAGTAGATAGCTGATTGCTGAAAGGTTTCAAACTCCCTAAAGGCTCGATAGTCATCAAAATAAGGTGCGTCCCACTTTTTCCATTCGGGCTGTTCTTCCCGATAGCCAATTTCCCAAATTTGCTGGAGGTCTTCCTCGCTAAAAGGTTTTAAGTGAAGCATGCTAGCCATAGTATCAATCGTCCTCTTAATTATTGTATTTATACTCGTCAAAAATCCCAAAATCTGACGTCGTTCATTCACCTTGCTGAGTAAAAAGCTCCAGTGGAGGTTTTTAGCCTGTTTCCTTAAAACAAGATAGAACGAGTGGCACTCGTGTCGCCTAGTCTAGGAATAGCCTGTTGAAGGTTGGAAGTAAAACGAGTGCAACTTGTGTCAAGTGTGCCCCTCTTTGGGACATAACTGTTTCAGCTTTAGCCAGTTCCAGATTTTGGTTTTATAGAGTATTAGTAATACTCACCTTGGCGGTAGTCCCATGAGTTGAAGTGGTCTGAAAGGTGCATCATAATCTTGTCAATGTCAAGCCCCTTGCGGATGACGACTGGGCATGGGGAAATGGAGCGGCTGTCCTCGCCTTGTTCGGGAATAAGTTTTCCGTCAGCGTCAACCATAGAGACCATGACACCTTGTTCGTAGCGGGTCTCAACTGTCTTATTAGGCTGGATAGAGGCGACATAATCGTCTGCTTCAATCACAAGGTCTACCTTTGATTCGATCCGCTCACCGATTCCGTCTACCTTGCCACGATTCCCTTTTCCAGAAGGGTTGGCAGAAGAAGCGTAGACCATACGATCTTCTGTCTCCCACATCTCTTTGGCGATTTGCTCTCCAGCGACCCCAAACTTGATGACAAAGCAAGAGGTACCACGACTATCTGTCATCAATTCCTCGCGACCGTCACCATAGGCTTTGAGCTTGGCATAGGCCTCCTCTCGCCAAGGCAGAATACAGCCAAGCAAAATATCTTGGTCCCAATGTTTTTGATAGAAAGCGTCAATTTCAGGAGTTAGTTGAGCCAATTCACGGAGTTCTTCCATGCTACCGCAAAGGACGACACCGGGTTTAGTGCGCTTGCGCTCCTTGGCATCAAATTTTCGCTCTAAGCCAGCCTTGTCAGCAGTCATGATAATGTAGCCAACCTTGGTAGGGCAAACAATGACACCCCCTTCGCCCTTGATGATGTCAAGTCCCTCTTGTGACAGTTGCCCATCCCAATGGATATGTTTTGTCATAGCATTACTCTCCTTGTCTAAATTTTCAGATAATTCAATTATATCAGAATTTTTATGAAAATCAAGTCTATTTTCAGGAGCAAGCATTCAAGAAAAAAAGGGTGATGATGTAGCTACTTCCTATCCTCTTTTCTGCTGTCAAAATCAACAATAGCAAATGCGAGATTATCCTGTGGTTTCATATAAATAGATTGTTTGATTTGGAAATGGCAGGCATAGATGATAATGTGAATATATAATTAAGGTTTCGACCTTTGGCTACTGGTGATGAGAAGAGGATACTGTCTTGCTTTCTTCTCTCCCAATTCGTGAGCTGATCCAAGAGCATCACAGAGCAAGGTTGGGCGGGAGTGCTGGAGTGGAAAACAGGGGAATGAAAAGATAGCAGGAAATCAAGAGGCATCCTCTTTATGAAATTTTCTAAAAAATGTTCTTGCCTTTTTTCATTTTTTCGATATACTAATAGTAATACTCAAGAAAAATCAAAAATAGATCGAACATTTTTTAAGGGAACAGACTGAAAACCTCCATTGGAGCTTTTCACTCATCAAGGCTCTTGACAAAGTGTCGTTTTGATTTTTAAAGAGGATAACTCATCTCAGCATTAGCTGGGGATACAAAATGAATACCGGTTGACATCTCATAGGAGGATTTAGATCTGACTGTGGGAAAGACGGGACTCTGGAGAGACCGTAATGGCGCCGAAGGGGCAAGGTGAAGCGTGGATGTTTCACTCAAACTCTCAGGCAAAAGGACAGAGCATAGGATATTGGAAAAGCATTTCCCCTAGGCTATTGGGTAGCATAGTTGCCTGAGCGTATCGCTCGGTACCCTATTCTGATTATGGTTAAAACAGAGTTTGACGTCTTCGTCAGGCTCTTTCGTTTTGATTGAAAAGTATATGGAGGAGATATAAATGTTAGAAATATTGCAGCAGCTCAACAGTCTGGTTTGGGGCGCGCCCCTGCTCATGCTTTTGGTGGGGACGGGCATCTATTTTACGCTTCGAATGGGGCTTTTCCAAGTTAGAAGATTGCCACGGGCATTTCGTCTCGTTTTGTCGGATGACGCAAGCGGCCAAGGGGATGTCTCTAGCTTTGCGGCTCTCTGTACAGCCCTAGCAGCAACGGTCGGTACAGGAAATATTGTCGGTGTTGCTACTGCCATTAAGACGGGTGGTCCGGGGGCTCTTTTTTGGATGTGGGTTGCAGCCTTTTTCGGTATGGCAACCAAGTATGCCGAAGGCTTTTTGGCGATTAAATACCGGACCAAGGATGCCAATGGTCAAGTGGCAGGAGGTCCGATGCACTATATCACGCTCGGTATGGGGGAAAAATGGAAACCTTTGGCGATCTTCTTTGCTATTTCAGGGGTTCTGGTAGCCTTTCTTGGTATTGGTACCTTTGCACAGGTCAATTCCATTACCTCTTCTCTGGAAAATAGTTTTGCCTTTTCACCGCAGTTGACGAGTGTCATTTTAGCAGTGGTTGTCGCCATCATTATCTTTGGTGGGATCGAATCCATTTCCAAGGTTTCGACCAAGGTTGTACCTTTTATGGCACTGCTTTATATCACAGCGACCATAGCGCTATTGGTCATGAACGCAAGCCAAATCTTACCGACCCTTGCCTTGGTAGTGAAAAGTGCCTTTACTCCGACTGCGGCTTTCGGTGGGTTTGCAGGGGCGAGCGTTCGTGCGGCTATTCAAAACGGGATTGCGCGCGGTGTCTTTTCAAACGAATCAGGTCTCGGTTCAGCCCCGATTGCAGCAGCTGCCGCTAAGTCTAATCAACCTGTTGAACAGGGCTTGATTTCCATGATTGGTACCTTTATCGATACGATTATCATTTGTAGTTTGACAGGTCTGTCCATCTTAGTGACAGGTCAATGGACAGTAGAAGGATTGCAGGGTGCGCCTTTGACTCAGGCGGCTTTTGCGACCTTGTTTGGAAATCCTGGTGCCCTTGCTTTGACCTTTAGCCTCGTTCTCTTTGCCTTTACGACGATTTTGGGTTGGAGCTATTACGGGGAGCGGTGCTTTGAATTTCTCTTTGGGACACGGTTTATCTTACTGTATCGGTTGATTTTTATTGCCATGGTCGCCCTAGGAGGCTTTCTCCAGTTAGATGTCATCTGGGTCATTGCGGATATTGTCAATGGGCTTATGGCGCTACCGAATTTACTTGCCCTCTTAGCCTTGTCGCCGATTATTATTCGTGAAACCCGTCAGTATTTCAAGGGGAAGTAGAAAAGAACATGTAAGCCACTCAGTCATAGTGAGTGGAAAAGATGAGGAAGTTAAGGATTGTCTAGTGGGATTGGGTGGTTGAGGCTGGGCTCAAGTCCAGCCTTGCTTCTCATGGTTCGTGTCAACATCTCAGCGCAGTGGTTGATTGGCAGATTTGTTCGTGTTTCTCACTCCAAATCTGACCTAATCAACTGTGCGGAGGTGGGAAGACGAACTCTTTTTCAACCAGTCGAGTTCTTTCCCACTCCCTTCTAGCGAGTGTTGCCTACTTTTAAATAATGTATGGTATAATAACAATAGAAGGAGGCGCATGTGGATTTTTTAACCAAATACCTAGCCCAATTTGATGTGGAAGCGATGTTTATGGAGCTGGTGAGCAAGGTGTTATCGCTTGTTCTATTAGTGCTTGTTTTTTACGTGATTAAAAAGATGGCGACTTTTTCTGTCAAAAAATTGTTTCTATCCCCTCTTCGAGTGCCAACGCAGGATGTAGGACGGCAAAAGACGCTTGCGCGTCTTCTGGAAAGTGGCTTGAACTATGTCTTGTACTTCCTTCTGCTGTATTCAATTTTGACGATTCTGGGGCTTCCGGTCTCTAGCCTCTTGGCAGGAGCAGGGATTGCTGGGGTTGCAATCGGGATGGGGGCTCAAGGTTTCTTATCTGATCTAGTCAATGGCTTTTTCATCCTCTTGGAACGCCAGTTTGATGTGGGAGAGGTGGTTGGCTTGACCAATGGTGCCATTAAGATAAAAGGCACTGTCACTAGCGTGGGGATTCGGACAACCCAAGTGCGAGATGCGGATGGAACTCTTCACTTTATCCCTAATCGCAATATTCTCGTTGTCAGTAATCAATCGCGGGGAGATATGCGGGTGGAGCTAGATCTACCCCTTAGCTTAACCGCTGATCTGGCTAAGGTTGAGCAGGTGATAGAAGCGGTCAATCAGAAAGAGGTGAGCCGCGTGCCCGCCATTCAAGGTCTGAAAATGGTCGGTCCACAAAGGATTGAAAATGGGCAATTTGTCTTTCGGGTACACTTCTTTGTGACCAATGGTCAGCAGAGTAGCGTCTACCAACAGTTTTACACTCTCTATCAAGAAGCCCTGCTGACAGCAGGTATTGATCTGGTCAATCAGTAAAAAGGAGAAATCATGTTTCCAAAAGAATGTATCATTGAAGATGGTCAGGTGTACTATCGAAAAAAAGCGCTCTACAAACAGCCCCTATTCTGGACAACGATAGCGGGAGCGATTGTAGCCCTTATCATGGGAGTTTTACTTTTTTTAACAGTCTTGGGCGTAGCAAGTTCTTCCTATTCTGATAGCGACATATATGAGACCTATGAGAATACAAGGTCAGAACTGTTTACTGAAAAAGAAATAGGGGAAGAGGTGGAATTGCAGATGGGCTTGATGCTAACCGTGCAATCCATGGAAGTGGATGCTAAGATAGACTTGGATGATCCCTACTATGACCAAGCCTTGGTTGTGAAAGTACAGGTGGAAAACCCGACCAAGAAAGCCTTGTATTTTGATGAGCGCGATAGCTTCTTATTGGGAACACAAGATCGTTACAGCGAGGAGTTTGAAACGATATACAGTCTTGATAATCGAACTTATGATAGCGCTTGGATCAAGAAAGTCAATCCTGGAGAAAAAGTAGAATACACCCTAATCTATGGGGTGGATAACATTCCCAATTATCGTTTCATTTATGAAGAAAATGCGTGGAATCTCCTGCAAGAACAAAGATTATAAGCAAATGAAAAGAGGAGTGGACTCAAACCTGATTTCGGAGAAATCAATGCTAGAGTTCACTCCCCTTTTTGACGTAGAATTTAGGGCGCGTTCAATTGTACAAGATACGAGAGCGTTTGACACGAGTTTCACTCGTTTTATCTCCAACCCTCCCCAGTCTATTCCCAGACTGTGGAAGCAACTCCTAGACAAAATAGGCGGCCGAACAGAAGCGGTTCGCTTCGTCGTGAGACCCCCACAAAGGCATCTGATTGTAGTGATAGCTACAATCAGATGCCTACTGTGTCTTATCTAGGGCTACTCAACTTTCTGACTACGCTTTGTCAGTGAGTTGTAGCTCGAGTTCAATTACCCAAGATACGGGAGCGTTTGACACGAGTTTTACTCGTTTTATTTCCTACCTTCCCCAGTCTATTCCTAGACTGTTGAAAATTGGAGATAAAATAGGCGACCGAACAGAAGCGGCTCGCTTCGTCGTGAGCCCCTACAAAGGCAACTAGATTGGCGTGTTAGCGGCAATCAGGTGTCTACTATGTGTTAATTTAGGGTTACTCAATTTTCTGATTACGCTTTGTCAGTGAGTTGTAACTCATGTTCAATGATAAAAGATAAACTAAATGACTATACAACTCTTGACCAAGTCTCTTTTTGATTTTTGACGAGCATAAGGAGTATTAGGCGTAGATAATAGCTGCCTTTGCATTGGGATAGAGTTCTTGTAATTTTTCGATAAAGCTAGGGTGAGGGGCTAGCATACGGGACAGTAAGGTTTCGTCGTGGTCTTCTACATAGATTTTGACACGTAGATCCATGCCGACTTTGATAATTTGATAATTGAAATGAGGTAGAAGGGGGCGGAAATGCTGTAAAATCAAATCATCAATGGGGTCTGTAATCTCTTGATCGGTTGTCAAACCATGGGATAATTCGATAAAGGCTGTATGGAGCATTTTGGCAGGTTCGGGCAGGAGACAGATAACAGAGATACTCGTGATAAAGAAGTCTGCCGTATAGTGTAGGAAGCCGAGTGCTCCATTGATGTCAATGATATAGAGCAGACAAAAAGCAAGCCCTGCTCCCAGAGACTGGAGGCCATCAATCAGACTGCCCTTGGTTTCAGCCTTTAAAATGGTACTGAGGAAATGGATTTTTTTATTTTGCGAATGGTTATAAAAACTGAGTGCAAAACATAGCGAGACGACAAAGAGAGTATAAGGGAAGATGGGGCCTACAAGAAGGGGATCTCCCTCACCCGTAATCATATAGTGCAGGGCGGTCTCTGACGCATTGATGAGCGCCAAGATGAGGAGCAGTAAGATTAAAATAGACTTAAAAATAGCATAGAGAGGCTCTAAAAAATGAAGACCATGTGGATAACGCGTGGTCTTTTTGTGGCTAATACGTGAGATATAAATACCGATAATGGCGGATAAAAAACTGATAAATGAGAAAAATCCATCCAGCAGGAGCGCTTGGATATCGGTGATAAAGTAGACAATGATGCCCGCGAGCGACACAATAAAGGTCATGATAAAATTAACAATGAGAGACCTTTGTTCAATTCTTTTTTGCAATACAGTTCCTCCTTTATTATACTTCATAGTTCTATTATACAGGAATTGTGCAAATTTCACAAATTACCCAAGATACGAGAGCGTTAAGCAACTCCTAGACAAAATAGGAAATCGAAGCAGGGTGTCTTGCACCCAATGAGATTTATCTTTTTGTCAGTGAGTTGTAGCTCGAGTTCAATTAAGCAAGATACGAGGACGTTAAGCGAGCAAAGCAAAAATAGGAGTTTTGACGCAGAACTTTTAGATGAGAGTTTGCTCTGCAAACTTCTATTCTACTCACCTCCAGAGGTATCCCATACCTCTGGAGCTAGGAAAAACTATCCCTAAAGGGAGCCATATCTGTAACCAGTTAAAACTGGAACAGCTACGTCTCTTTTTTGCACAGCTCGTAGTCCGAGTTCAATTCCACAAGATACGAGGACGTTAAAAGCACACTGTGAAAATAGGAAATCTGACGCAGAAACTTATGAAGTAAAAAAAGCCAGACCTGAAATAGCAAAGCTAAAACAGGTCTGGCTTTTGTTCGAGCGTTTGGCTCCTATTGGATTTTTAGGAAATCCAAAGGTTAGTACAGGGTTGTGGCTTATACCAAGCCTTGTGCGATCATTGCATCTGCAATCTGTTCAAAGGCAGCAATGTTAGCGCCAGCAAGGTAGTCTTTGCCAAGGTTGTATTTTTCAGCTGTTTCTTTTGCAGTATTGAAGATGTTTGCCATGATGTCCTTCAAGCGGCTATCCACTTCTTCAGCTGTCCATGAGAGGCGGAGGCTGTTTTGGCTCATTTCCAGTGCAGATACGGCAACACCTCCAGCATTAGCAGCCTTGGCTAGTCCGTAAAGGACACCATTTTCTTGGTAAGTGTGAATAGCATCCAAGTTAGATGGCATGTTGGCACCTTCGGCAACACAGTAAACACCATTTTTCACGAGGCGAGCAGCAGCTTCACCGTCAATCTCATTTTGAGTTGCACATGGAAGGGCGATGTCTGCTTTTCCGTCATAAGACCAGACAGAGCCTTCGTGGTAAGTAGCAGTTGCCTTTTCAGCAGCATATTCTGTCAGACGAGCGCGGCGCTTGTTCTTGATGTCGCAAAGGAGATCGAAGTCGATACCAGTCTCATCAATGATATAGCCGTTTGAATCAGATACGGAAATGACTTTGGCACCAAGTTCCGTTGCTTTTTGAACGGCGAATTGCGCCACATTACCAGAACCAGAAATCAGAACAGTTTGGTCTTTGAATGATTGACCATTTGCCTGAAGCATATTGTCTGTGAAGTAGACAAGACCGTAACCAGTTGCTTCTGGACGAATCAAGCTACCCCCAAAGCCGAGAGGTTTACCAGTCAAGACACCTGCATCGAATTGGCGGAGGCGCTTGTATTGGCCATACATGTAGCCGATTTCGCGCCCACCGACCCCGATGTCGCCAGCTGGCACATCAAGGGATGGTCCGATATGTTTTTGAAGCTCGGTCATGAAACTTTGGCAGAAACGCATGATTTCTGCATCAGTCTTGCCTTTGGGATCGAAGTCAGATCCCCCCTTACCGCCACCGATTGGTAGACCAGTCAAGACATTTTTGAAGATTTGTTCAAATCCAAGGAATTTTAAGATGGACTGGTTAACGGTTGGATGGAAACGAAGTCCGCCTTTGTAAGGACCGACTGCTGAATTAAATTGAACGCGGTAGCCACGGTTGACTTGGACCTTTCCGTCCTTATCTGTCCAAGGTACACGGAAACTAATGACGCGCTCAGGTTCGACAATGCGTGCCAGAATGTTTTCAGTAATGTATTCTGGATGTGCTTCGATAACTGGTTCAAGGGTGTTGAACAATTCCTCAACAGCCTGTAAAAATTCTGTTTCATGTGGGTTGCGTGCTTTTACAGCCTCAAATGATTGCTGGATATATTCTTTTGCAGTTGTCATAAGATAATGTCACCTTTTCTAATTGGAATGATACTCCCAACATTCTCCTCTCTTGTTGTCGCTCTTTTCCAATGGGAAAGCTGATCAGAGATTGAGTGTTAGGGTGCATGGGTCTAAATATTAAATTTTCAGACAATTTAATATTCACGCTTGCTATTATAGCACCAAGTGGTGAAAATGTAAAGCAAAATAGTAAAAATTCTGACAATTTTTGTGACAAGGAAAAAGGGGGACTAAGGCTATTTTTTAGCACCATTTTATGATAAAATGGATAAAATAAGGATTTTGGAGGACAGTATGCCATCAACCAAGACACAAATTGCGGGAGTTAGCTTTGAAAACTGCCTGATGAATGCAGCAGGAGTTGCCTGCATGACCATTGCGGAGTTGGAGGAAGTGAAAAACTCACAAGCAGGAACCTTTGTCACCAAGACGGCGACCTTAGAAGCGCGTGTCGGAAATCCAGAGCCGCGCTATCAAGATGTGCCGCTCGGCTCCATCAACTCGATGGGCTTGCCAAATCAAGGCTTGGACTACTATCTGGATTATCTCTTGGATTTGCAGGAAAAAGAGCCAACTCGGACTTTCTTTTTATCGCTTGTCGGTCTGTCTCAAGAAGAGACGCATACGATTTTGAAAAAGGTTGAAAAAAGTGATTTCAAGGGCTTGACGGAGTTGAATCTGTCCTGTCCAAATGTGCCAGGAAAACCTCAGATTGCCTATGATTTTGAGACGACAGAACGGATTCTGAAAGAGGTTTTCAGCTACTTTACCAAGCCTTTGGGCATTAAGTTGCCACCCTATTTTGATATGGCTCATTTTGATCAGGCAGCAGCGATTTTTAACCAATTTCCGCTTGCCTTTGTCAACTGTGTCAATTCGATTGGAAATGGGCTTTACATTGAGGATGAGTCGGTGGTAATCCGTCCTAAAAATGGTTTTGGTGGGATCGGTGGAGAGTATATCAAGCCAACAGCTCTGGCGAATGTCCATGCCTTCTACCAGCGGTTAAAGCCAGAAATTCAGATTATCGGAACAGGTGGTGTTTTGACGGGGCGTGATGCTTTTGAGCATATTCTTTGCGGGGCTAGCATGGTACAGGTAGGAACTACTCTTCATAAGGAAGGTGTTGGAGCTTTTGAGCGCATCACAGCAGAATTACAAGCCATTATGGTAGAAAAAGGCTATGACAGCCTAGAGGATTTCCGCGGGAAAGTGCAATACCTAGATTAACTTTGGATGTATGGTGATAGAATGCGCAGCCGTACTAGAGAAGATGTGATGTTGAACTACCGTTAATCGGTGAGGACGCAGAATAGAAGTTTAAAAAAGGGGCAATGATAGTCATTTCATCTATCTATTTGATTTTCGACGAGTATGGCTACCTGCGATTTTTGACGAAACCCTCGTTTTCTTTATTTCCCGCCTCCCCCAGTCTCTTCCCAGGCTGTTTGAGCTAGTGTGATGGCTTTTAGAATGAACGGGTGAAAATCAAGGAATTTTCACCCGTTTTTCATAGAGGATGCCTAGCTTTTTCAGTAAGAATAGCGTATACTGGAAGAAAGGAGGAGGATATGATGAGGAGAAGACAAAATCGTATTGGTAAGCGTAGGCGGCAGCAACAGAAAAGATGGGTTGGTTCCATTCTTTTATTGTCACTGCTAGTGGCTGGATTAGCAGGAGTTGTCTATGGTGGGACAGCTCTTTGGTCTCGTTTTTCATTTGCAAATCCAGAGAGCTCCTCTTCTAGTACAACTCGTACAACTTCAGCAGGAGTAAAAGAGCCGATAAGGCAGGAGCAAGGGGTTCAGACTGCAAGAGTGATGGCGCACGGGGACTTACTCTACCATGATGTGATCTATCAGAGCGCCCTAAAGCCGGATGGTCAGTATGATTTTACGGATAATTTTACCTATGTCAAACCTTGGATTGAGCAGGCGGATCTTGCAATAGCAGACTTTGAGGGCACGATTTCGGCGGACTACCCCTTGGCTGGCTATCCCTTGTTTAATGCCCCTGCATCAGTTGTCACTGCTATTCAGCAGACCGGCTATGATGTAGTTGATCTAGCCCACAATCACATTCTCGACTCACACCTGCCAGGTCTAATATCGACAGTTGATGCTTTTAGACAGGCTGGTGTGGATACAGTGGGTGTGTACCGTGATGGCAATCGAGGAAGGGCACCTATTTATATCAAGGAAGTCAATGGGATTAGGATAGCGATTCTTGCCTATGCCTACGGCTTCAATGGTATGGAGACCAACCTATCCCAAGAAGAATATGGAAACTATATGTCTGACCTAAACCTCGAGCGGATGAAGGAAGAAATCGAGCGAGCAGAAGCAGAGGCAGATCTGACAGTCGTCATGCCGCAAATGGGAGTAGAATACCAGCTAGAGCCGACAGAAGAACAGGTCAGCCTTTACCGACAAATGGTGGACTGGGGAGCAGACATCATCTTTGGTGGACATCCCCATGTGGCAGAGCCAGCAGAAATCCTTGAAAAAGATGGGGAGCGCAAGCTGATTGTCTATTCAATGGGGAATTTCCTATCCAACCAGCGTATAGAGACCATGGAGGGTGTTGCGAACGCTCAATGGACCGAGCGTGGGGTTCTGATGGACGTGACACTTGAAAAGAAAGATGGGAAAACGCGGATTCAGATGGCGAAGGGGCATCCGACCTGGGTCAGTCGACTTCCTAAAGAGGGGACAGACTTGTTCACCTACCAAACCCTTGTACTGGAGGATTTCATTGAAGGGGGAGCACATCGCCACTTACTAGATGACGAAACCAAGGCGCGAATCGATCTTGCCTATCAAGAGATGAAAGATTTTATGGGCTTGAGTTGGTGATGTCAGAAATAAGGGGATAAACAATGACAATAAAAGCAGTTGTAACGGATATGGATGGAACCTTTTTAGATGATCGTGGAGGATTTGATCGTAAGCGGTTTGAGCGGGTTCTCGTGCGCTTAGAAGCAAAGGGCATTCCTTTTATCGTAGCAAGTGGCAATGGCTTGCAACGTTTATTGGCTCTTTTTGCAGGGTTTGAGGATCGCGTCATGTTTCTGGCAGAAAATGGTGGTCTGTTTTACCATAAGGGAGAGGTGCTGTTTCGTAAGACCTTAGAGCCCAGTGTCGTCGAAAACCTAATTGAATATTACAGGGAGAAAGCGGCAGAATATTGTCTAATGGTTTCAAGCGACCGAACTATTTACATAGATGAACGTGCTCCTCAACCTTTTGCTGGGACTGATATAGCTATTACAGCAGCGCAATTGCAGGCCTTTTGGGATAGGATTACCCGTCTGAGAGACTTGCGTGAGATACCTTCTGGTACTACTATTACCCATGCAGGTTTTTGGGTGAAAGAGGAGCTAGTGGATAGACTGGTGGCAGACTGCAACCAAGTGTTTGGTGAGCAGGTGCTTGCTGTGACCAGCGGCTATGGTTCGGTGAGTATCTTGCCCAAAGGTGTACATAAGGCTTGGGGCTTGGAGCAGATTTTGCACGGACTGGGAATAGAGGCTCGGGATGTGCTTGCCTTTGGCGATAGCGACAATGATTTGGAATTATTATCCTATGTGGGGCATTCCTACGCCATGGCCAATGCGACGGATCGGGTCAAAGTAGCAGCTGACAACCTTGCACCCTCGCATGTTGACCAAGGGGTTCTGGTGGTGATAGAAGAATATTTAAAGGGAGAAGAAGATGCAACAAGCCAAGATTAAGTTAGTCGCTTTTGATATGGATGGAACCTTTTTAAATTCGCAAAATGACTATGATCGGCAGCGTTTTGCGCGTATCTGGCAGCAACTGCAAGAACGTGGCATCCGTGTGGCAGCTATTTCTGGCAATCAGTATCAGCAAATCAAATCTTTTTTCCCGGATTTTCATGACCAGATGACTATTGTGTCGGAGGTGGGATCTGTTATTGTAGAAAATGGAGAGCGGATTGCAGCCTATCATTTTGAAGCAGAAACGGTGGCGGACTTGCTTGCCTTAGTGGCAGAGAAAAATCTTTTAGATCGTTGTTCTATCAGTGGTTTTAAAGCCCTCTATTTTTCTCGGAATGCACCTGAGGATTTCAAGCGATTGATTACCAAGCACAATTATGAGTGGCAGGAAATTGAGGATTTGAGGGATCTACCAGATGATGAGGTGACGATTTTGACCTTGGATGTGCCGGAAATGGATATTCAGGCTCTGGTGGCAGACTTAAATGCAAGAGGAAAAGGGAAGGCGCGTGCAGTGTCGAGTGGTTTTAACTTTATTGATATTGTACAACCAGACGTTAATAAAGGAGTTGCGCTTGATTTTCTCGCCAAGCGTTGGCAGATAGAAGCGTCTGAAATCATGGCTTTTGGTGACAGTGACAATGATTTGGAGATGCTGGCCTATGCAGGTTACTCCTATGCGATGGCAGGTAGTCCTAAGAGCGTCTATCAGGCAGCTAAATTTCAAGCTCCGTCTAATGATGCCTCGGGCGTCTTTCAAGTGATTGAAGAAGTGGTCTTATCCTGATGTGGTAAGGCTTTTTTAGTTCCTGCTAGTTGGTATAGTCATTTAGTTTATATTTTTATTACTTCGTTAACTGGTCTTGTATAATTGAACTTGGGCTACGAGCTGTGCAAAAAAGAGCGATGACTGTTTCAGTTTTAGCTGATGATGGTTCTTTAGGAAATAGGATGAAAACCTCCACAGGAGCTTTTCACTCGTCAAAACTCCTATTTTTGCTTTGCTCGCTCCCACAGTCTAGGAATAGACTGTGGGAGGTTGGAGATAAAACGAGTAGTGCTCGTGTCAAACAGTCTGGGAATAGACTGTTGAAGAAGGTTGGAGATAAAACGAGCAGTACTCGTGTCAAACAGTCTAGGAATAGACTGTGGGAGGTTGGAGATAAAACGAGCAGTGCTCGTGTCAAATGTTCTCGTATCTTGTTTAATTGAACTCGGACTACAACTCGCTGACAAAGCGTATTCAGAAAGTTGAGTAAGCCTAGATAGACATCACAGTAGGCATCTGATTGTCGCTAACACGCCAATCTAGTTGCCTTTGTGGGGGTCTCACTACGAAGCTAAAGCTTCTGTTCGGCCGCCTATTTTGTCTAGGAGTTGCTTAACGTCCTCGTATCTTGTGTAACTGAACTCGAGCTACGAGCTGTGCAAAAAAGATAGTTTTTCCTAGAACTTATAGTTCTGCGTCAAAACTCCTATTTTTGCTTTGCTCGCTTAACGCTCTCGTATCTTGTGTTACGGTAATAGTTTTAAGACTAATTCGGTCATTTCGGTTGGGGATTCGGTTTTTCCTTTGTTAATCCAGGCTTGGACAATGCCGAAGAAGGCGTGGGCGAAGTAAATGCTGCGGTAGTCTTTTTCTGTGTCAGATAGGGGATCAAGACCGATACGGTCTGCTAGGTCGTTGTTGATGAAGAGGCGGACCTTATTGATGAGAAAGGCTTGAATTTCCTGACTGCCATTGTGGGTGAGAAGGGCAGATAGGAGCTGTTCACGGGAGAGGAGGACGAAGATTTCATGAAAAACCTTTTTTCGACCGCGTTCATACTGGCTAACGATATCTTCAATCTCGATAAAGAGCGCCTCTTGGTAGGCTTCAATCAGCTGGTATTTGTCCCGATAGTGGGTGTAGAAGCCAGAGCGGCTGACGCCTGCTGTCTGGGCGAGGTGGGTGGTAGTAATCTCATTGAATTGCTGGTGCTGCAAGCAGGTCACCATAGCTTCTAAGATAGCCTTTTTGGTTTCTTCGCGTCGTGTATCTGTCCCCATGATTCTCCTTTTGTACATTCTTGGACAATCTGTCTAAAAATGCTTTTTGAAACTTGATTTTGCTTTCTAGCTTTGTATAATATACACTATATCACATTTTGGACAGGGTGTCTAATACTCGTCAACAAGCAAATCTGACCGTGCTTCTCACTTTTTTGAAAGTTTTCAAGCGGGTGAGGTTAGTAGGATCTAGCTTTTTCTTGATTTTTATCATTGAGAATAGGAAAGCTGGCTAGATCTTGTTTTGATAGGGTGTAAAGGAGAAGATCATGTTAGAACAATTGAAGTATGTCTTAAAAAAACCAAGCCTGTGGGTGGTAATGATAGGGGTTGCCTGTATTCCTGCTCTTTACAATTTGAGCTTTTTAACCTCCATGTGGGATCCCTACGGCAATGTCAAACAGTTGCCTGTGGCGGTGGTCAATGAGGATCAACCGTCTGAATTTCAAGGAAAAGACTTGAAGATTGGGCAGGACATGGTAGCGTCAATGAAAGAAAGTGAGAGTCTTGATTTTCATTTTGTATCAAGGAAAGATGCGGAAAAAGGCTTGGAAGCAGGGAAGTATTATATGGTGGTAACCTTGCCAACGGATTTATCACAAAAAGCTGCGACCCTTTTGACGGATCAGCCTGAGCAATTGAAAATCGAATATCAGACATCAAAGGGGCATAGTTTTGTCGCTGCTAAAATGGGCGAGTCAGCCATGAATAAGCTGCAAGAATCCGTGTCCGAAAATATCACCCAAACCTACACGAGGGCGGTCTTTTCGAGTATGTCACAATTGCAAGATGGCTTAGGGCAAGCTGCGGACGGGGCAGGTCAGCTCAACCAAGGAAGTCAGGCTCTTGCAACAGGTGGGCAGACCTTAGTAAATGGGATAGGGACGCTTGCAAGGGCTACTCAAACCTTGTCAGACGGGGCAGGTAAGCTTCGGTCAGGTCTTGTTCAATATACGGATGGTGTGGGCAAGGCAGCAACGGGAGGGGCTAGTTTGGAGAGTGGATTATTGCCTTATACAACCGGTGTAGCAAACCTAGCTGGAGGAGCAAGCCAGCTCGACAGCAAGTCAGCTGAATTACAGGAGGGGGTCAAGCAATTACAGGCAGGTCAAGACCGGATCCAAGAGTTAGTTGATGGTGCTGATCAAATGAGCAATGCTCTGTCTCAATTAGCTAGTGCAACAGCTTCGTCAAAAGAGCAGGAGGAAAACCTAGCCATTTTGACTCAAGGGCTTTCCAGTCTGCAGGCAGGAATCAATGACTTGAATAGGCAGGTGTCGGCTTTGACTGTTCCAAGCCTTGATACAGGAGCGATTACAGCTAGTATGCAGACGATTGGAGCGCAAGCGCAGGCGGTAATTGCTGCTGGCCAGTCAGATAAGGAAGCGAGTATAGCAGCCTTGCAAGCAACAGCTGCCTATCAGGCTATGGATGCTGGACAACAGGCAGAATTAGTGGCAGCTATTGAGACAAGCCCATCTTCGACTGTGTCACAGGCACAGGTGATTTTACAAGAACTCGCTAGCATGCAAACCACCCTCACTGCTTTAGGAAGCGCGGGTGAGATGGCAGGTCAGGTGTCAGGCTTGAAAGCAGGAGTGCAACAATTAGCGGATGGTGCCAATCAAGCCTTACCTGGTGCTACTACGGCTATTACAGAATTGTCGGGCGGTATCCGTCAAGCAAACGGCGCTCTTACTCAATTAGCGTCAGGTAGCCAAGTCTTATCAGGTGGAGTAGGACAGTTGCAGTTGGCGCTAACCAGTGGTGGTGATCGCCTCGCTCAAGGTGTGACCCTCTATACGAATGCAGTTTCCCAATTGAGTAGTGGGGCGAACCAACTGGCTGCAAACAATGCCAAGGTCATGGCAGGAGCGGATCAATTGGCATCTGGCCTTGCCACCCTAGAGAGCAACTCTGCTAGTCTTGTAACAGGTGCAGGACGACTAGCTGATGGTTCGAGCCAGTTGCAGGCAGGTGCAGGACAATTGCAAAATGGTGGGCAAGAACTGGTCACTGGGGTTGATAAACTCCAAGTAGGAACGGATAACTTAGCGGGCTCCTTAAGTCAAGCGCATGAGCAATTATCTCTTGTTTTTGTTGAGCCGACAAATGCAGATAGGGTATCAAAACCTGTCACACTATCTCATCGAGATGCTGACAAGGTTCCAACCAATGGGGTGGGGATGGCGCCCTACATGGTGTCGGTTGCCTTGATGGTCGCGGCGCTTTCAACCAATGTCATTTTTGCCAAGCGCATTGATGGAAAAGAGTATGAGTCACGTTCAGAATGGGCAGTGAATAAGTTAGCAATCAATGGGATGATTGCCACACTGGCCAGTGTGATATTGTACGGCTTGCTTCGTGTGATTGGGATTGAACCAAGTCATCCTCTTGCGACCCTTGGTCTGATTCTCCTTGCGGCGTGGACCTTCATGGCATTGGTCACAGCCCTGCTTGGTTGGAACAACCACTTGGGCTCGTTTGCAGCCTTGCTTCTCTTGCTGTTGCAGTTGGGTTCCAGCGCAGGAACGTATCCGATTGAACTAAGTCCAGACTTTTTCCAAAAGGTTCAACCCTATTTGCCAATGACCTATACGGTCTCTGGTCTCCGTCAAACTATTTCTATGAGTAATCAGATTAGTCACCAAGTGGCGATATTGAGCCTATTTCTGGTCGGCTTTATGATACTTGCTCTCCTCATTTTCCGTCCAGCGCAAGCACAGGATGGGAAGTAGAAAGATGGCGGAATAAAGTGTCTTATATCAAAACCAGTCCTCAATAAGATAGGACTGGTTTTTTATGTACGATTCTGTGTTGTGAGTTCTTAACGGACTTTGTGTCTTGGAATGGAGTTCGGGCTAACAGCTCGAAAAATAGACAATCTTTCCTAGAAGCAGTTGCTTTTGCGTCAAGATTCCTAATTTCCGGTCGCTTTTTTCACGCCCTCGTATCTTCTTCAACCTGCACGGTCATGGTCTGGGTGTCTACCCGAACTCTTGCTCCGATTGTAATAGTAAAAAGGGGTTGGGTGTGGGCAAAGTCCATATCGTAGATGACCGGAATGGTCTCTAGTACAGGGTATTTATCTAGGATATAGAGCAGCAACTCTTCGGTCATGCCACATTCTTTGGGAAAACGCCCGATGAGCACAGCTTTTGGCCTTGGGTAGGCTTGGAGAAGGGCGGCTAGCGCTCGGTCAAAGTTGTAGTAATCATCTTCTTCGGCTTCTTCTAAGAAGAAGAGGTAATTGTTTTCCTCTGGTGCATAGGGTGTTCCACGTAGAAGTGAGAAGGTTGATAAATTGCCGCCGAGAGCAATGGCATCGGCTTGTCCTTGGTGATACACTTTCCACTCGGTCTTGTGGAAGGTTAGTTCTGCATCAGGGAGATACCAGGCATTGCTTCCCCATTCCTTGCTCGGGGTCAAGTCATAGGAAGTCTGGGTCAAGGCTTTCAGCCAACTCTCGGTCTGGTAATCTTGAAGGGATTCCATTTTGAAGCTCGAATAGGCAGGACCCATGTAGGTTTGAAGCCCTGTCTTAGCATAAATAGCGTTGAGTAGGGCTGTGGTGTCCGAATAGCCACAAAAGGGTTTGGGATGCGTTTTGATTAAGTCATAGTCTAGGTAGGGGAGGAGTTCATTGCAGTTAAACCCACCGATTGTGGTTAAAATCATGTCCACACTATCATCTAAAAAGGCCTCGTGCAAGTCTGCTACACGGCTTTCGATAGAGGCAGAATCGAGCAAATCATGCTCGTTGTAATGTCTTGAAAATGAGAGCTGAAAACCAAGACTTTCCAAACGATCTTTTGCTGCACGATTAGCGTCAAAGCCGCCCATTCGCTCGATCGATGACGATGGACTGACAATGCGAATATGGGCATTTTTTCTAAGTTTTTTCATGGGTTAACCTCCTTGTTGATACGGTCGTTTCGTTTGCTTTTAGCCCAAACCCCATTCCAAGATACAAAGCCTGTTAAAGACCCCAAATGTGCCCTTTAAGGTATTAACAATCACTTCGGATTATGCCCGCTTACGGATAAGGCAAACTAGGAAATTTGACGAGCAAAAAATTCCAGTGGAGGTTTTCAGTCTATTTACTAAAAAAGTTAGGCAAAACTGTATTAGCTAAAAGTAACACAGTTTTTGTGCAGAGTTTAGGGTGTGTTTAAGAGAAACGAAACAACTAGGTCTTGTCATTATAGGCTTTTTTATATGAAAATGCAAGGTCACAAAAAGAGAATTGTTGCGAAGGTTATGGGCAATCGTTTTATAATTGAATATTTCCCATAAAACATGGTAAAATAGAGTAACTATTTTTGAATAGAAGAGTGATTTGAAATGAAGAAGCGTCAAACCCTATGTAAGTTTGTAGGACAAACCCTACTGTACTTCGTGATTTTTCTAGCCCTATTGTACTTTTTCTCTTACCTTGGACAAGGACAAGGTGGCTTTATTTATAATGAATTTTAGAGGTAAATGGTGACACAATTGATGATAAAGGATATGATTGAAACAATTGAGCAGTATGCAACGACCCAACCCGACTTTCCCGTCTATAATATCTTGGGTGAAGTGCATACCTATCGAGATTTAAAAGAGGATTCGGATAGTCTCGCAGCAAAGATTGACAGCCTTGATTTACCGGCAAAATCTCCAGTCGTTGTCTTCGGCGGACAAGAGTATGAAATGCTTGCGACCTTTGTGGCGCTTACCAAGTCTGGTCATGCCTATATTCCGATAGACAGCCACTCTGCCTTGGAGCGTATATCGGCCATTTTAGAGGTAGCAGAACCCAGCTTGATTATCGGGATTGCTGATTTTCCTTTGGAGGTGGCAATACCTCTGCTAGGTCTCTCGGAGCTTAAGGATACCTTTGCACAAAAAACGGGTTACGACATCACGCATGCGGTTAAAGGAGATGAGAACTACTACATTATTTTCACCTCTGGTACAACAGGTAAGCCCAAGGGCGTGCAAATTTCCCATGACAACCTGCTTAGCTTTACCAACTGGATGATTAGGGATAAGGAATTTGCGACACCCAGCCTACCCCAGATGTTGGCACAGCCTCCGTATTCCTTTGACCTCTCCGTCATGTATTGGGCACCAACTCTAGCCTTAGGGGGCACCCTATTTGCGCTACCAAGCAGCATGGCGCAGGACTTCAAAAAATTATTTGCGACGATTTTAGAATTGCCGATAGGCATTTGGACTTCAACACCCTCTTTTGCTGACTTGGCGATGTTATCGGAAGATTTTAATGCTGAGCAGATGCCACACATCACGCATTTCTATTTTGATGGTGAGGAGTTGACGGTTAAAACAGCTCAAAAGCTCCGCGAACGCTTTCCGAATGCACGGATCATCAATGCCTATGGTCCGACCGAGGCGACCGTTGCGCTTTCAGCAGTAGCGGTGACAGATGAGATGTTGCAAACGCTCAAGCGCCTGCCAATCGGCTATACCAAAGAGGATTCCCCAACCTTTATCATTGATGAAAATGGGAATAAATTGCCCTTTGGCGAGCAGGGAGAAATTATCGTCACGGGTCCTGCGGTCTCTAAAGGCTATATAAACAACCCTGAAAAGACAGCCGAAGCCTTCTTTGAGTTTGAGGGACTACCAGCCTACCATACAGGAGATGTAGGCTCGATGACAGAAGATGGACTGCTTCTATATGGCGGTCGAATGGATTTCCAAATCAAATTCAACGGTTACCGCATAGAGCTAGAAGATGTCTCTCAAAATCTCAATAAGTCGCAATATATCAAGTCTGCTGTCGCTGTCCCGCGCTACAACAAGGATCACAAGGTACAAAATCTGCTAGCCTATGTGATTCTGAAAGAGGGGGTGCGCGAACAGTTTGAACGTGATATCGATATTACCAAGGCCATCAAGGAAGACTTGGAAACTGTCATGATGTCCTACATGATGCCGTCCAAATTCCTGTATCGGGAGAACTTGCCTTTGACACCAAATGGGAAGATCGACATCAAGGGCTTGATTAGCGAGGTAAATAACCGATGATGGATTTTCTCAAGCAAGTACCGCATTTGGAACCTTATGGGGAACCCCGGTACTTTGTCTATTTGATTGCAGCAGTGTTACCCATTTTTATCGGTCTCTTTTTCAAGAAGCGTTTTGCCTGGTATGAGGCATTGGTGAGTCTTGCTTTTATCATCTTTATGCTGACCGGGGATAGCCCTGCCCAACTCGTAGCTCTCTTCTTTTATGTGACCTGGCAGTCCAGCTGGGTCTTTAGCTATAAATGGTATCGGGCGAAGAAGGACAATAAATGGATCTTTTATCTCCATGTTTTACTAGCAGTCCTACCCCTAGCCTTGGTCAAGGTCATGCCTACCATTTCAGGTCACCAATCGCTCTTTGGTTTTCTAGGGATTTCGTATCTGACCTTCCGTTCGGTCGGAATGATTATTGAAATGCGAGACGGTGTTTTAAAGGACTTTAGTCTTGGGGCATTCTTACGCTTTCTACTCTTTATGCCGACTTTCTCTGGAGGTCCGATTGATCGCTTCCGCCGGTTTGAGGAGAATTATAGAACGATCCCTGATCGCGATAAGCTACTCGATATGCTTGAAGTGGCTGTGCGCTATATTATGCTGGGATTCTTATATAAATTTATCCTAGCCCACATCTTTGGTTCCATGATTTTGCCACCGCTCAAGCAGTATGCCCTATCGCAGGGAGGCTGGTTTAATCTACCGACTTTGGGTGTCATGTATGCCTTTGGTCTTGATCTATTCTTTGACTTTGCAGGCTATTCCATGTTCGCTGTTGCGATTTCCCATCTGATGGGGATTGATAGTCCACGAAATTTTGACAAGCCCTTCTTGTCACGTGACCTCAAGGAGTTTTGGAATCGTTGGCATATCAGCCTATCATTTTGGTTCCGTGATTTTGTCTTTATGCGCTTGGTCATGGTATTGATGCGCAATAAGGTCTTTAAAAACCGCAATACAACGTCGAGTGTGGCATACTTGCTCAATATGTTACTGATGGGCTTGTGGCATGGTGTGACCTGGTACTATATCGCCTACGGTCTCTTTCATGGTCTGGGCTTAGTTGTCAATGACGCTTGGATTCGCAAGAAAAAAGCGCTCAATAAGGAACGAAAAAAAGCAGGACTGGCACCCCTGCCTGACAATCGCTGGACACAAGCTCTAGGAACGCTAGTGACTGTCCATGTTGTAATGCTGTCATTTTTAATCTTTTCAGGATTTTTAAATGACCTATGGTTTAAGAAATAAAAGGAGTTTTCTATGGATATTAAAGCAGAAGTGATTGAAATTATTGATGAATTGTTTATGGAAGACGTATCAGACATGATGGATGAAGACTTGTTTGATGCGGGGGTTTTAGACAGTATGGGAACGGTGGAGCTGATTGTTGAAATTGAATCTCGTTTTGACATCCGCGTACCTGTGTCTGAATTTGGACGTGATGATTGGAATACGGCTCAGAAAATAATCGAAGGAATTGCGGAGTTGAGAAATGCTTAGGCGTCTGTGGCTGATCTTAGGCCCGGTCTTTTGTGCAGCCGTGTTGGTGCTTCTCTTGCTCGTTTTTTATCCGACCAAGCTTCGCCACAATATTGAGGCAGAAAAGCGCTCTGCTGTGACACTGACCGCCACCAGTTTTAAGGGACGGTTGCAAAAAGTTCAAGCACTGACAGATCCCGACTACCGTTTTGTTCCTTTCTTTGGCTCGAGCGAGTGGTTGCGTTTTGATAGTATGCACCCATCTGTCTTGGCAGAGAAGTATGACCGCAGTTATCGTCCGTATTTGTTGGGACAACGTGGTGCAGCTTCACTCAACCAATACTTTGGCATGCAGCAGATGTTGCCAGAACTTGAAAATAACACGGTTGTCTATGTCGTATCCCCCCAGTGGTTTACCAAGACGGGCTATGATGCTAGTGCCTTTCAGCAGTATTTCAACAGCGACCAGTTGACCAGCTTCTTGACACAACAGGCAGGTGATCTACCAGCCCATCATGCAGCAGAGCGGCTCTTGCAGCTCTATCCCAATGTTACCATGGCAGATATTGTCAAGAAAGTGGCAGATGGGACAGACCTATCTGCGTCGGAAAATCAGTTGCTTGAGTTGATGGCGCGTGTCAATAAGCGTCAGGATATTTTCTTTAGTAGCTTGATCCCTAGCTATAATCATCATTATGATCGCCGTGTCTTGCCAGAATTGGAACAGCTACCAGCAGAGTTTTCCTATGAAGCCCTTGAGGAAGTTGCCATTCAAGAAGCGAAAGAACATACAAAGACCAATGATTTAGGTATTGACGACCGCTTTTACAAGAAACGATTGAAGTCAAAAATCAAGCAATTAGAGGGAAGCCAGAAAAATCTATCCTATCTCAAGTCTCCTGAATATAATGATTTGCAGCTAGTCCTACATCAGTTTGCCCAATCAAAGACCAACGTCCTCTTCGTTATTCCGCCAGTGAATGCCAAGTGGATGGCATATACCGGTCTACGTGAGGGTATGTACCAGCAGACTGTTGAAAAGATTAAGTATCAATTGCAAAGTCAGGGCTTTACCAACATTGCTGATTTTTCAAAAGATGGTGGCAAACCCTACTTTATGCAGGATACCATTCACATGGGCTGGCTCGGTTGGCTCGAATTTGACAAGGTCGTTGATCCCTTTGTCGCCAATCCCCAACCAGCCCCGACCTACCAGCTAAATCCAGCCTTCTTCAGCAAAGAATGGGCAAATTATGATGGGAATCTAAGATACGAGGACGTTAAACAACTCCTAGACAAAATAGGCAAACGAAGCAGATTGTCTTGCAATCAATGAGTTTGATCTTTTTGTCAGTGAGTTGTAGTCCGAGTTCAGTTAAACAAGATACGAGGACGTAAAAAAAGCGACTGAAAATTAGGAAACATGACGCAGAGATTAGAGAGAGTTTGCTTCGCAAACTTCTATTTCCCGCCTCTCAAGGTATACTATACCTTGAGAGCTAGGAATGTTTATCCCTAAAGGTAGCCGCAGCTGACACGAGTTGCACTCGTTCTATCTCCAACCTTCAACAGTCTATCCCCCCAGACTGTTGAAGTAACTAAAGTTGCAACTGTTGCGTCCCCCTAAAGGGAGCCGTATCTGTAACCAATTAAAATTGGAACAGCTACGTCTCTTTTTTCCGAGCTGTTAGTTCGATTTCAATTACCCAAGATACGAGGACGTAAAAAAAGCGACTGAAAATTAGGAAACATGACGCAGAGATTGGAGAGAGTTTGCTTCGCAAACTTCTATTTCCCGCCTCTCAAGGTATACTATACCTTGAGAGCTAGGAATGTTTATCCCTAAAGGTAGCCGCAGCTGACACGAGTTGCACTCGTTCTATCTCCAACCTTCAACAGTCTATCCCCCCAGACTGTTGAAGTAACTAAAGTTGCAACTGTTGCGTCCCCCCTAAAGGGAGCCGTATCTGTAACCAATTAAAATTGGAACAGCTACGTCTCTTTTTTCCGAGCTGTTAGTTCAATTTCAAAATACAAAGCCCGTTAAAACTGACAGCTACCTCAAGCAGTTTGTCTTTGTATAAGAAGCAGATTTGAGTTAGAAACTATACCAAAAATAGGAGTCCGCAATCGCGAACTCCTATTCATTTTTTTCCATAAAAAGGAACTGGAGAGATAATGGTTTTTGACGAGTATAAACTGTAATTGTTAGTCCACATAGACAGTTGATTGCGCATTCAACCAGCTATAAAGCAGTCCCATGATCAAGCCGCCACCGACAAAATTTCCTAGACCCGAGAAGAGGAAATTAGATAGGACAGATAGGATATTCATGCCTTCAACGGGACCACCTGTCGCAAAGATAGCAAGCGAGAAGCTTGAAAAGTTTGCAATAACGTGTTCAAAGCCAAAGAAAGCAAAGATAAAGATGATGAAAATGACAGAAATGGCTTTTCCAGCATCGTCTTTTATTTTCAGAAAGGCAAAGACAGCGATATTGACGACCATATTAGCGAAAATCCCTTCGATAAACTGGGTCAGAGGTGCTTTCGCGATTTTTGCAATCGTGCCTTGTATCAGATAGCTATCAGTTGCCACATGCCCGATTGAAAAAGGAACCGTGTGGCTTAACAAGAAGCAGATCAGTACCGCTCCAACAAAGTTAAAGAGAATACAGGTAGCTAAGATTTTCAGGGCTGTCTTGGTCGGAATAACCCTGCGGTAGATAGCGACCGTCATATACATCATATTGGAGGTTCCCAGTTCTGCATTCATGTAGAGAATCATGAGAAGCCCCCAGCCGAACAGGAAGCCATAGCTAAATTTTCCTAGCCCGGGGACCACATGTTCCAACTTATCTGCTGTATAGAGTGAAATCGTAATCCCCAGCGCCAAATAGACGCTTGCAAAAATAGAGCGTAGCGCATAGGCCCAGTAGTTGCTTTCAATCAAAGCTGCTTTTTTCTTGATACTTTTATCAAGCGTATACATTAGGGTTTGATCTTGTGTTGCCAAAATAGATACCAACTTCATATTTAATTTGATAGTTTTATCACAATCTATTATACTATACCAAAAAAAGTCAGAAAATGTAAGGGCTTTTACAGAGAAAATTCATCTTTTTATGATTTCTTGTGTTCGGCTACCTGATCAAGCGCATAGGGAGAACGACTACCAATCACTTCTAAGAAGTAGCTGGCAATGGTCTGCTCATCAATCAGTTGCCGTTGCTGCAACCACCAGTTAATGGTTTCGATAAAGGTCGTTGAGACAAAATGTTCTAAAAAACTTTCAGGAATCTGCTGTTTTTGGCGGATGAGCGGTGTGCGGACAAGTGGAAAGACATAGCGGTGCAACTCTGTTTTGAGACGTTTTGTAAAATATAAATTATTAGACAGTAAAAGGGTGGCAACCTTGTCTTGGTTATGTTTAAAATGGTAGAAGATATGGGCAAGGGTTCCATGAATATCGCTTTGGGCATGAGGTTTGGCAAAGCTGTGGGCAAAGAGGTCCTCGCAGACCTCCTCCAGTAATATCTCCTTGCTTTCAAAATGGCTATAAAACGTTGAGCGCCCCACATCTGCCAAATCGATAATCTGCTGCACTGTAATCGTATCGTAGTGCTGCTGGTTGAGCAAGTGGATAAAGGCTTGGTAAATAGCTGCGCGTGATTTTTTGATTCGTCTGTCCATAGTTTTCGTACAAATAAGGCAGATTGTCTGATAACAAACACCCAGACCAATCTGTACCTTGTTTCTTTCTCTAGAATGATGGATAATATTATCGAACAAGCTGTTCGTTTTTAACCATAGTATACATCATTTTGGAGGAAAAGACTATGTCTACCCATAAGAATATTTGGATCGCCTGCTGTTTAAATCTTGGCTTTGCCATCTTGGAAGCAGTGTTTGGAGTTCTCTTTCACTCCAGTCTCATTCTGGCTGATGCTGTCCATGATGCAGGAGATGCCCTTGCGATCGGGCTTTCTGCTCTCTTTGAATCCTATGCAAGAAAGAAAGCAGATGACCGCTATACCTTGGGATACAAACGGTATAGCCTACTGGGAGCGCTCCTTGTGTCCATCATTCTGATCACGGGCTCGCTCTTTGTGATCCGTGAAAATATCCCCAAGCTATTAGCACCAGAAAAGGTAGATCACCAAGGTATGTTTGTCCTTGCGCTTTGTGCCATTGCAGTGAATCTTGTGGGCAAATGGATGATGGAAAAAGGTCATAGCCAACATGAAAAAATCCTTAGTCTACATTTTCTTGAAGACCTATTAGGATGGTTGCTGGTGCTAGTGCTATCTGCTATTTTCCAATGGACAGACTGGTATATCTTGGATCCCCTCTTTTCTCTGCTTATTGCTGGCTTTATCTCATATAAGGCGCTGGGGCAATTCTGGGAAAATATAGAGCTGGTGCTTGAAGCGACACCGAAAGGAATCAATAGGGAAAAACTGGCACAGGAATTGGAGACTATTTCGGCTCTTGAAGCTGTCTTGCAGCTACAAGTCTGGACCTTGGACGGCTTAGAACATTGTGCAATGGTGCACATTCAAGTGAAAGATGGAGAGGATATGCGCGAAAGCAAGCGGTTGGTTCGCATCAGATTACAGGACTACGGTATCCGTCAGATAAGCATAGAATGTGACAGTAGTTCCACAACACATGGGTCTCACGAGCAGGTGAGTGAAAACATACTCAATAACTAGCAGAGTATCCTTTTGCTTTGGGGCAGACTATCAATAGGAGTTGTTCTTACTTTATGCTATAATCAAAGCATGTTAGCCAAGGAATTTGAAATCATGATGAAGACAGATACAGTTGAGACGGCCAAAGCCCTGCTAGGTATGGATCTGTATCTGGACGAGCAACTACTAGGACGAATTGTGGAAGTGGAAGCCTATCTTGGAAGTGAGGATAGCGCCTGCCATAGTGCGCGTGGCAGACGGAGCAAGAAAAATGCCTCCATGTACTTAGCAGCGGGACATTGGTATGTCTATCAGATGTATGGCTATGCCCTCTTAAACCTCGTGACCAAGCCTGAAAATGAGGCGGAAGCCGTCTTGATTCGGGCGCTTCAAATGCCAGACGGACAAATTCTTGGCAATGGTCCGGGAAAAATGACACGTCAAACAGGGATTTCCATGCAGTTTGATGGAGACTATATGCCGAACTCCCGCCTACAAGTGAAACCCGGTGCTATGCCCTGCAATATTGCCGCCCGTCCCCGTATAGGGATTACCTGCCAAGATGAATGGAAGCTGGCGCCACTTTGCTTTTACGTCGCTCATAACCATCATGTTTCCAAAATTTCCAAGAAAGGCCTACTGGAAGACTGGGAGACATGGTTATTGGACTAAGAACGTTTTAGAAGAGGCTGAATGGCTTTAAGTATCGATAGCTGGTACGACGAGCTTGTTCGAGGGGGATGCTTTGCCGCTGGACTGTTAAGCTTGGAGATAAAATGGGTAGGACGTGTGTCAAACGTTCTTGTATCTTATAATTGAACTTGGACTAAAACTCGGAAAAAAGAGCCGTAGCTGTTCCGGTTTTAAGTGGTTACAGATACGGCTCCCTTTGGAGAATAGGCTAAAAACCTCTACTGGGGCTTTTTAGTCTATTTCTTATTTTCGATATTCACGCGCAGTGGGCGGCTGGTAGGTCGCGATAAACTGTTCTATTTGTTCCAGATTGTCGGAAAAGAGGGTCTTTTCACGGTCTTCTTGGGTTAAAAAACCTGCGCTTACCATGGTATCAAAGAATTGTTCCAAGGCGTGATAGTAGCCTGCACTATTAAAGAGGATACAAGGTTTGTCGTTTTTACCAATCCTTGCCCAAGAGATGACCTCGCTGATTTCTTCCAAGGTACCCGGACCTCCAGGAAGAGCGATAAAGGCATCCGCCTCTTGGATCAAGGCCAGTTTGCGCTCTGACATCGTATCGACCGTACGAAGCTCTGATAGATGAGGATGAGCGAGTTCACGCTCTTTCAAAAATTCTGGAATAATCCCAATGACCTGACCGCCGTGTGCTAGAACAGTATCTGCAATTACCCCCATCAGTCCTGTATTTCCACCACCATAGACGAGTGTGTGCCCGTTTTCGGCAATCCAATTTCCGAGAGCAATTGCTCCGTCTTGATAGACGGTATCCTCTCCCAAACTTGCTCCACAATAGACGGTTACTTTCATGCTTCCTTAAACCTCTCTTCTAGTTTTCGTTTATGACTTGCCATGATTTCCTCGAGAGAAATCTGGTATTTATCCGCGATGATAAAGAGGTTGTCTAGGACATCACCTAGCTCCTCGCGAATATGGAGGAGATTTTCTTCCGGATTGCTGACGGGCTCATCTGGTCGATCGCGCCCAATCTCCATTTTTCGAATGGCCTGCGCCAATTCTCCCACCTCTTCACAGAGAAAATTTGCCCGAATGAAAGGATTGTAGGCATACCAATTACGCTCCTTGTAAAAGCGACTGACCCAATCCTGATATTCCCGAATGTCCATAGTGTCTCCTACCCATATTTTCTTTTCTAATAGTATAGCATAAGTAGATAAGGATAGCGAGAGAAAGTGAATATAGGAGACTGACTAATGATGAGGTTATCACTTTTGATTTTTATTGGGGAGTATAAAGCATACCATACCAAAAAGGGGCTGGGACAAAATGCGCCCACTGAAAAGTCATCTCTGACACTTTTATAGAAGCGTGATCACTCGTCCAGCGAGTAGTCATGATTTTTTCTTTTTTGGGGACCTCTAAAAACTTCCTAAATTTCCCCAAAATGAGATAATTGGGGAATAAAAAGTAATGAGGAGATCTGTCATGCATTTATTCACAGACGATGAAAAAATCTTGTCAAAACTATCAGAGAAAGGCAATCCCTTAGAACGTTTGGATGCCGTTATGGATTGGAATATCTTTCTTCCTTTGTTGTCAGAGTTATT
>NZ_MSJL01000049.1 GCF_001921825.1 Streptococcus acidominimus | reverse complement strand
TAAGTCGTCCTTACAAGTACTCTACAAGTGGGATACGCCCTCTTATATCTACGGGAAGTAGCTCAGCTTGGTAGAGTACTTGGTTTGGGACCAAGGTGTCGCAGGTTCGAATCCTGTCTTCCCGATTGTAGCAACCTCAAGGATAGGTTGCTTTTTTTGTATTCTTTGTATAAGCCTGAAAGTGTAAAAATACAGAAACATATTTTGAAAAACGCATGTAGCTAGAAAGTAGTTATCTGTGTTTTCTTCGTGCCTACATCGTGTGCTCTGATAAGCAGACATGGTACTTTTTATCTTTTTTTGTTATAATCGGGTTATGATGAGTTTAGAGGATAGATTGACAGCCCTACCTGGTGTGGGTGAGAAGTCAGCTGTAAAATTTAAGCAATTGGGATTAGAGACGGTAGAGGATGTGTTATGCTACTATCCTTTTCGTTATGATGATTTTGCGGTTCGATCGGTGTTGGACTTGGAGGACGGGGAAAAAGCCTTGGTTTCCGGTCTTGTAATAACACCAGCAACCGTTCAATATTATGGTTTTAAGCGGAATAAGCTACGTTTTTCACTCAAGCAGGGCGAGGTGGTTGTTGCAGTTTCGTTTTTTAACCAGCCCTACCTTGCTGATCGGATTGAAGTCGGGCAGGAAATTGCTGTTTGGGGGAAATGGGATAGGGCTAAGGCTGGAATAACAGGCATGAAGCTGGTTGCCCAATTAAAAGATGAGTTACAGCCAATCTATCATGTTGCACAGGGAATCTCGCAAGCGAGTATTATAAAGTTGATCAAGACAGCATTTGCGAGAGGCTATGATGAATTGTTAGTAGAAAATCTGCCCCAGCTCCTGATGGAACGTTATCGCTTAATGGAACGCAGACGGGCGGTGCGAGCCATGCATTTTCCGAAAGACTTGGCAGAATATAAACAAGCATTGAGGCGTATCAAGTTTGAAGAATTGTTTTATTTTCAATTGCGTTTGCAACAGTTAAAGGTTGCGAACAAGATAGCCTCGGATGGAGTGGCTATCTCTTATGATTCTCATAAGATGACAGAAAAAATCGCTTCCTTGCCCTTTGATTTAACAGAGGCTCAAAGAAGAGCCTTGGAGGAGATTTTAGGGGATATGAAATCTCCCAGTCACATGAATCGTCTCTTACAGGGAGATGTTGGTTCGGGGAAAACAGTCGTAGCAGCTTTGGCCATGTATGCCGCTTATACAGCAGGTATGCAAGCAGCGATAATGGTGCCGACTGAGATTTTAGCAGAGCAGCATTTTGAGAGTTTATCTCAACTCTTTCCTAATCTATCCATTGCTTTATTGACAGGTGGTCTGAGGGCAGCACCTCGCAGGGCAGCTTTGGAGGCGATTGAATCTGGGCAAGTGGACATGATTGTGGGTACCCACGCCTTGATTCAGGAGGGAGTGAAGTATCACAGCCTAGGTTTGGTAGTTACAGATGAGCAGCATCGCTTTGGGGTCAAACAGCGCCGATTGTTACGTGAAAAAGGGACGAATCCCGATGTCTTGATGATGACGGCAACTCCCATTCCTAGGACACTTGCTATTACCTCTTTTGGTGATATGGATGTGTCGATTATCAATCAGTTGCCAGCAGGGCGTAAGCCGATTGTCACCCGCTGGGTCAAGCACGAACAATTTTCAGCCGTATTGGAGTGGTTAGAAAAGGAGCTGGCGAAAGGAGCACAGGTCTATGTCATCTCGCCACTGATTGAAGAATCAGAAGTTCTCGATCTGAAAAATGCCATTGCCTTAGAGGAGGAATTGGCAGCTTATTTCAAAGAGAAAGCGAGTGTCGCTTTGCTGCACGGTCAGATGAAAAATGATGAAAAAGATGCGATTATGCAAACCTTTAAAGAGGGGCGGATCGATATTTTGGTGTCCACCACGGTGATTGAGGTGGGGGTCAATGTTCCCAATGCGACAGTCATGATTATCATGGATGCGGATCGCTTTGGGCTTAGTCAATTGCATCAATTAAGAGGTCGAGTTGGTCGGGGCCAGAAGCAATCCTATGCGATTTTAGTGGCCAATCCCAAAACAGATTCGGGTAAGGAGCGGATGCAGATTATGACGGAAACCACTGACGGATTTGTATTGGCAGAAGAGGACTTAAAAATGCGGGGATCTGGTGAAATTTTTGGGACACGACAGTCAGGATTACCCGAGTTTCATGTGGCAAATATTATCGAAGATTATGCTATTTTAGAAGAGGCGAGGCGAGTAGCAGCTCACATTGTGTCAGTTCCAGATTGGCAAAGTCAGCCAGAATGGCAGGTTTTGCTTCCATATTTAACAAAAGAAGAGAGATTAGATTAAAGCATCAGGTTGAAGAAAAAGTTCATTTTGGACAAATTTCCTCAACCTTTTTTGTTTTTTGAGAAAGAAAAACTCTTAAAACTGGGTCAACTAAACAGTTCTAAGAGTATGCTTTCTCAGGTTTGCGATTCATCTATCCTTGGTTTAGAGAGGATTTCAGTATATCTAGAATTTTCCTCAGCCTTCCATATAGTTTTTTAATTCTTGCCCTTTTAAGCCGGCGTTCAGTGCGATGAGGAGCTTGAGCCGGGCTTTGGGCGCATTGAGTTCTTTGACAAAGAAGATACCATCTTGATGTAATGTTACTCCTCCGCCAGCATAGGCGTAGACAGGTTCTGCGATACCGTTGAAACAGCGGGAAACGAGAGCGATTGGAATGCCTGCCTCAAGAAAAATCCGGAGCTTGCTTGCAACTTCCTGTGGCAGATTTCCTGCACCAAATGCCTCAATGATAAGGCCGTCTAACTTTTCAATCTCCAGCATATCCAGCAACTCCGTCTTCATGCCAGCATAGGTAGGAATAATTGGCACAAGTCCCTCAATCTTATTTAAGTCAAAACGGACGCGAGGCTCTGCATTTTTGAAGTAGAGAATCTCGTGCTTCATCACAAGACCAAGTGGTCCGTGGGTGGGTGTTTGGAAGGTCCCGACATTGGTTGTATGGGTCTTGGTGACATATTTTGCGGCGTGAATTTCATCATTCATGACAACGAGGACGCCCTTGTCTCTCGCCTTGTCATGACTAGCAACCCGTAGAGCATTGAGGTAATTGTAAACACCGTCGCTTCCTAGTTCATTTGATGAGCGCATGGCACCTGTCAGGACAAGAGGTAGATCGGGTAGTTCCATTGTATCGAGAAAATAGGCAGTTTCTTCAAGGGTGTCTGTCCCGTGCGTGATGACCACTCCATCGTAGTGTTCGGCTTCTTCCTTTATTTTGTGGTAGAGTTGAAGCATGTGTGCTGGTGTTATATAAGGACTAGGTAGGTTAAAGATATCTAGCGCAGTGACTTGAATCCCCTCGAGAGGAAGCGAGACATGATTCATGGGATTTTCCTGATTTGTGGTGACCTTTCCTGTGGTATCAGCCTGCATAGAAATGGTACCGCCTGTGTGTAAGACAAGAATATTTTTCATAAACTTTCAGATTCTTTCCAAATGTGGTATACTAATTGTAACATAAAATGCAGGAAAGTAGGTGAGATGTTGGGGATTAAGGCTATTTTTTTCGATATAGATGGGACCTTATTGACAGATAATCGAACGATTAGTCCTTCAACAATCTCAGCTATCAATCAGTTAAAGAAACAGAATATTTTGGTGGGTTTAGCCACTGGCCGGGGCCCTCGCTTTGTCCTTCAGTACATGGCATCATTGAGCTTGGATTTTGCAGTGACTTACAATGGACAATATATCTTATCACGGGAAAAGGTTCTCTTCATGCAGGAGTTGCCGAAAGAAGATATGCCAGCCTTAATTGAATATGCAAAAAAGTACAAGAAAGACCTTTCCTTTGGAACAGCCTTTGGGGTAGCGGGTAGTCGGATTATGAGTTTTGGTGGTGGGAATCTCGCCTATCGCTTAACTCGAATGATACCAGCTTCATGGGCTGGCTTGGTTAATTTTATTTTTAATCGTTTTATTCGAAAAGTGAGCCCTCAAGATAAGGAGCAGTTGCGGATTATCTCCGAACGTTCGATTTATCAAATGATGCTATTAGCAACAGAGAGAGAGACGAAAAAGTTAGCCTTACAGTTCCCGGATTTGGATTTCACACGTTCTAGCCCCTATGCAGTGGATATTATTTCCAAGGGAAATTCTAAATTAGAGGGCATTAAACGTGTCGGTGAGCAGTATGGTTTTACCCTCAATGAGGTCATGGTCTTTGGTGATTCCAACAATGATTTGGAAATGCTAGCTAGTATTCCCTATTCCGTTGCTATGAAAAATGGGACTAGACAAGCGCGTCAGACAGCCTCTTATGTGACGGACAGCAATAATCAAGATGGAATTTTTAAGGCCTTAGAGCATTTTGGTCTCATTGAAGGAGGAGCAGATGTTTCGCAGTAAAGATATTCAGTTCAATGCAGTCAAGGAATTTCATGCTAAAATGGATGGAATGACACAAGAATATCCTAAAGCCTATGATGCAGAGACCGCCCTGCACCGGGCAGATTTTAAGTTGGAAGAACTGGTTGAATTTTTATATGCTACTTCAAAGAACAATGAAGAATTTGAAACTTTAGTGCAAGAACTTCACGGGGCTTTGGACAGAGCAACTCTAAAGTCGAAAAAGAAGGCAAGACCTGAAACGCCCTTGTTGGGGCAGGTCGATGCCTTACTTGACCTACTTTATTTTACCTATGGGTCTTTTACTCTAATGGGGGTAGATCCCCAGCCGATTTTTGACATTGTTCATCAGGCCAATATGGGGAAATTTTTTCCAGATGGACGAGCGCATTTTGATCCGGTTACCCATAAGATTTTAAAGCCTGACCACTGGGAGGAAGAGTATGCACCTGAGCCAGCTATTCAGGAAGAATTGGATAGGCAGTTGAAAGCTCGTCATAAATAAGAAGATAAGGGAATGAGACTCTACCATGTTTTTGGTATCTCGACTCCCTTATCTTATTAGCTTTTCGTCTTATGCCGTTTGGTTTACGTTTAGTATTTAGCTCAAACAGTCTAGGAATAGACTGTTGAAGGTAGGAGATAGAACGAGTGGAACTCGTGTCGGACAGTCTAGGAATAGCCTGTTTGAGGTTGGAAATAACGAAAAGGAAGTTTTCGTCAAAAGTCATAGGTAATATTGGAGTACAGCAGGGGTGCCTTGCTCGCTTCAACAGTATGGATATGGAAATAGAACGAGTAAAACGTGTGCTGAATACAAATATATTTCTGCTAGTTTTTGATTGAGCTGTATTCAAGTCGTCGTGCTATACATAAAGGTTGGGACAAAGTACCCAACCTTTATGTATTACATTACCTTGTCCCTATCGCGTACCACCAGCAGATCAATAGAGGTGTGGCGTAGGATATATTCGGAAGAAGAACCAATGAGGAGGCGTTCAAAGGTATTGAGCCCTGTTGCGCCTAAGAGCATCAAATCAGCACCTGTTTGTTTTGGAATATCGTGGGCAAGTAGCGTTTTAGGATTACCGAACTCAAGTACGATTTGTACATCTGACAATCCGGACTGGAGTGCTTTTTCTTGGTATTCCTTGAGAAGAGTTTGGGCTTCTTGCTCAAGCGTTTCATAGATGCTAGCATCGAAGACTGCGACATTGTGAAGTGCACGTGTATCAATGACATGGGCAATAATCAGTCGTGCTTGGTTGCGCTTTGCTACGTGAATAGCTTTGTGTAGAGCGAGTTCAGCTTCTTTTGAACCGTCGACAGCGACCAAGATGATTTGATATGATTGTGTCATAGGTCTTCACCTCTCTTTCTTTCCCTCATCATAGCACGTTTTTGGGGAAAAGTGAAGTAATTCTTGTTATTTTAGGGGATTTAGGCTAAAATAATACCAGTAGAAAGTCGAGGTAGCCTTGATGAGACAGTTTGATAAATCAATGAAATTAGATGATGTGGCCTATGATATTCGTGGTCCAGTATTAGAGGAAGCCATGCGTATGCGAGCAAATGGCGAGCAGATTTTGCGCTTGAATACGGGAAATCCTGCTGAATTTGGCTTTACAGCGCCAGACGAAGTGATTCAGGATCTGATTCATAATGCACGGAAATCCGAAGGCTACTCCAATAGTAAGGGGATCTTTTCTGCCCGCAAGGCCATTATGCAGTACTGTCAGTTGAAGCATTTTCCCAATGTAGATATTGAAGATATTTATTTGGGAAATGGTGTCAGCGAGTTGATTGTCATGTCCATGCAAGGGCTTTTGGATAATGGTGATGAGGTCTTAGTGCCTATGCCAGACTATCCTCTTTGGACAGCGGCTGTCAGCTTGGCGGGTGGACATGCAGTTCATTATGTCTGCGATGAGGCTGCGGATTGGTATCCAGATTTGGCAGATATGGAAGCGAAGATTACTTCTCGGACGAAAGCGATCGTTTTAATCAATCCCAACAATCCAACAGGGGCTTTGTATCCGAAAGAAATCTTAGAGGGGATTGTTGCTATTGCGCGTCGGCATGAGTTGATTATTTTCTCAGATGAAATTTATGATCGGATGGTCTTTGATGGGGCAGTACATATTCCGATTGCGACCTTGGCGCCAGATTTATTTGTCGTCACCATGAATGGTTTGTCAAAATCGCACCGTGTCTGCGGTTTCCGAGTGGGTTGGATGGTTCTGTCTGGACCAAAACGCCATGTAAAAGGCTATATTGAGGGTCTCAATATGCTGTCTAACATGCGTCTTTGTTCGAATGTGTTAGCCCAGCAGGTTGTACAAACCTCTCTCGGTGGCTATCAGTCAGTTGACAAGCTCTTGATGCCGGGGGGACGCCTCTATGAGCAGCGGGAGTTTATTACGAAAGCGGTCAGCGACATTCCTGGGCTGTCTGCTGTGAAGCCCAAGGCTGGTCTATATATCTTCCCGAAAATTGACCGTGAAATGTATCGGATTGATGATGATGAGCAGTTTGTTCTGGACTTTTTGAAGCAGGAAAAAATCTTGCTCGTTCACGGAAGAGGGTTCAACTGGCAAGAGCCGGATCACTTCCGGATTGTTTATCTACCACGCGTGGATGAACTAGCTGAAATTCAAGAAAAAATGACGCGCTTTTTGCGACAGTATCGACGTTGAGCAACATACCTGTGTTAGTTGATACTCGTCAAAAATCAAAATCTGACTAGACAACGAAACCGCAGGTAGAACTGAAGTTCAGCAAGGCGAGTTAACGATGTCAGATTTTAATTTTTATAGAGTATGAGATTTGAAGCCTTGAGTGAACAGCTCGGTGTTGTATTTAAAAACATGCACAGTGTATCTAGGGAGCTAAGTTAGTTACTGCAAGGCGATGTTAGCCTAGTTTGAATGGATGTTGATAGTGTATCAGTCGGCATTGTCGTGGCTTTTGGAATAATACGTAATTTTCTGATAATTGTTGAAATTCAAGCCTCTTTTTGATATAATGAAAGCAATTACAGTATAAAGAGGATAGTATGACTACATTATTAGAAAAGACGCGGGAGATTACATCTATCTTGAAGCGTTCAGAGGAGCAGTTGTCGGAGGAACTTCCTTACACCACGATTGCTGAACACCTTTCAGATATTATTGATTGCAATGCCTGCATTATCAATAGCGAGGGAGAGGTCTTGGGCTATTATATGAAATACAAGACCAATAATGACCGTGTTGAAGAATTTTTTCTGACCAAGCAGTTCCCAGATGACTATGTCAAGGGAGTGGCACAGATTTACGATACGCAGGTTAATCTTCCAGCAGATAGTGAATTGACGGCGATTCCAGTAGAATCTCGGACTATATACCCCAATAGCTTGACCACGATTGCTCCGATCCATGTGACGGGAATTCGGTTTGGAACCTTGATTATTTGGCGCAATGATAAGAAGTTTGATGAAGATGATTTGATTTTGGTTGAGATTGCGGCGACAGTGGTGGGGATTCAACTCTTAAATTTCCAGCGGGAAGAAGATGAGAAAAATATCCGCCGCCGAGCGGCAGTTAATATGGCGGTTAATACCCTATCCTATTCAGAGATGAAGGCTGTTTCAGCTATTTTAGGCGAATTGAATGGGGATGAGGGGCAGTTGACTGCTTCTGTTATCGCAGATAGAATCGGGATTACCCGGTCGGTGATTGTCAATGCCTTGCGAAAACTAGAAAGTGCAGGTATTATCGAAAGCCGTTCCTTGGGAATGAAAGGGACTTACTTGAAAGTCTTAATCCCAGCTATCTTTGATGAAATTAAGAAACGGGACTATTAAAATGACGAAAGCACTTATTTCAATTGATTATACAGTGGATTTTGTAGCAGATGATGGGAAGTTAACAGCAGGAGCTCCTGCTCAAGCGATTTCGCAGGCGATTTACGATGCAACCAAGCAGGCTTTTGATCGCGGAGATTATATCTTTTTTGCCATTGATCTGCACGAAGAAGATGACTCCTTTCATCCAGAGAGTCGCCTCTTTCCTCCACATAATATAAAGGGGACAAGTGGTCGACATTTGTATGGTCCATTGGCAGATTTTTATGCGGAATATCAGAATGATGCGCGGGTCTTCTGGATGGATAAACGGCATTATTCAGCTTTTTCAGGGACGGATTTGGATATTCGTCTGCGGGAAAGACAGGTGGATACAGTGGTCTTAACAGGTGTCTTGACAGATATTTGTGTGCTCCACACGGCTATTGACGCCTATAATCTTGGCTACAAGATCGAGGTCGTAGCTTCAGCTGTGGCTAGCCTGACAGAAGAGCAACATCAATTTGCCTTGAGACATATTGAACAGGTCTTAGGAGCAAGTATACGTTAGAATCATAGAGGCTGGGCTTAGTACCTAGTCTCTTTTAGGTGCTTAAAAAGTACCTTTATAATTGGGGGGTATAAGACCTAAAGGACTGCCCTTTGACTTTTTAACGGGCTTTGTATCTTGTTTCACGCTCTCGTATCTTGTTTTATGGTACAATAAGGAGGATACGATATTGGAAGTCAGAAGGGTAGTCAGTGGTTTACGATTTTTGATTTTCTTTTGAATATGATTAAGAAAGGATGCAATGATGAAAATTACACAAGAAGAAGTTCGTCACGTAGCTAATCTCTCAAAGTTGGCTTTTAGTGAGGAAGAAACAGCAGCTTTTGCAACAAGCTTGAGTAAGATTGTCGATATGGTTGAGTTGCTGAATGAAGTTGATACAACAGGTGTCCCTGTTACAACAACAATGGCAGCACATAAGAATGTGATGCGGGAAGATATAGCCCAAAAAGGTGAGAATAGAGAGGATCTCTTTAAAAATGTTCCTGAATCGCATCATTATTTTATCAAAGTTCCGGCTATTCTGGACGGGGGAGGAGATGCCTAATGAGTTTTAATCACTATTCAATTGATGAGTTGCATGACCTTCTCGTCAAGAAAGAATTATCGGTTGTTGAATTAACAAAGGCGACCTTGGAAGATGTCAAGGCACGTGAAGAAGCAGTTGGTAGTTTCATTACGATTGCAGAGGAAGAGGCTCTAGCTCAAGCTGTGAAGATTGATGCCAAAGGAATTGAGGCAGACAATATCATGGCAGGAATCCCGCTAGCGGTAAAGGATAATATTTCTACCAAGGGAATATTGACAACAGCGGCTTCTAAAATGCTCTATAATTATGAGCCAATTTTTGATGCGACTTCTGTGGCGAATGCTTATGGAAAAGATATGGTTGTTATCGGAAAAACCAATATGGACGAATTTGCTATGGGTGGCTCAACGGAAACGTCTTACTTTAAAAAGACGAAGAACGCTTGGGATCAGACCAAGGTACCGGGAGGATCGTCAGGTGGTTCTGCGACAGCCGTTGCTTCTGGACAGTTGCGCCTATCACTAGGATCTGATACAGGCGGATCGATTCGTCAACCAGCAGCTTTTAATGGTATTGTCGGAATGAAGCCAACCTATGGAACGGTTTCTCGCTTTGGTTTGATCGCCTTTGGTAGTTCCTTAGATCAGATCGGGCCTTTCTCACAGACAGTCAAAGAAAACGCTCAGCTGCTCAATGTGATTGCTGGTCACGATACGAAAGATGCTACGTCAGCTCAGCTTGTGGTGGCAGACTATACTAGCAAGATTGGGCAGGACATCAAGGGGATGAAGATTGCACTGCCAAAAGAGTATATCGGAGAGGGAATTGACCCCCAAATTAAGGCCTGCATTTTACAAGCAGCCAAACATTTGGAGAGCCTAGGGGCAGTGATTGAGGAAGTCAGCCTGCCTCATAGCAAGTATGGTGTAGCGGTTTATTATATTATTGCTTCATCTGAGGCGAGCTCAAACTTGCAGCGTTTTGATGGGATTCGCTATGGTTTCCGTGCAGAAGATGCGACGAATTTGGATGAGATTTATGTCCATACGCGTAGTCAAGGTTTTGGTGACGAGGTTAAACGCCGTATTATGCTTGGAACCTTTAGCTTGTCATCTGGTTATTATGATGCTTACTTTAAAAAAGCTGGTCAGGTTCGCAGCTTGATTATCCGTGATTTTGAGCAAGTCTTTGCTGACTATGATTTGATTTTAGGTCCGACTGCTCCAACGGTTGCCTATGGCCTTGGGACGATGAATCAAGACCCTGTTGCCATGTATCTAGCTGATTTGTTGACCATTCCAGTCAATTTGGCAGGTCTACCAGGGATTTCGATTCCTGCCGGTTTCGTAGAAGGTCTGCCAGTTGGTCTGCAATTGATTGGACCAAAACATAGTGAGGAAACCATTTACCAAGTGGCAGCAGCTTTTGAAGCAACGACAGATTATCATCAGCAACAACCTGTGATTTTTGGAGGTGAAAAGGAATGAATTTTGAAACCATTATTGGACTAGAAGTCCATGTTGAATTGAATACGAATTCAAAGATTTTCTCTCCCTCATCTGCGCATTTTGGAGAGGATCCCAATGCCAATACCAATGTCATTGATTGGTCTTTCCCCGGCGTCTTGCCTGTCTTGAATAAGGGAGTTGTAGAAGCGGGGATGAAGACAGCCTTGGCCTTGAATATGGATATTCACCAGCACATGCATTTTGACCGCAAGAACTATTTCTACCCAGATAATCCTAAGGCCTATCAGATTTCACAGTTTGATGAGCCGATTGGCTACAATGGCTGGATTGAGATTGAATTAGAAGACGGCTCTACCAAGAAAATCCGCATTGAGCGGGCGCATTTGGAAGAGGATGCAGGGAAAAATACCCATGGAACAGATGGCTATTCCTATGTTGACTTGAACCGTCAGGGCGTTCCTTTGATTGAGATTGTTTCTGAAGCGGACATGCGTAGTCCAGAAGAGGCCTATGCCTACTTGACAGCCCTGAAAGAAATTATCCAGTATACAGGTATTTCAGATGTGAAGATGGAAGAAGGGTCGATGCGGGTCGATGCCAATATCTCTCTTCGTCCCTATGGTCAAGAGGCTTTTGGGACGAAAACGGAGTTGAAAAACTTGAACTCCTTTAACTACGTTAAAAAAGGCTTGCAACATGAAGTAGAACGCCAAGCTAAGATTTTACGATCAGGTGGTCAAATTCAGCAGGAAACCCGCCGTTATGATGAAGCGACGGGGGAAACGATCCTCATGCGCGTTAAAGAAGGATCAGCTGATTACCGCTATTTCCCAGAGCCAGACCTACCTTTATATGAGATTGAGGACAGCTGGATTGCTGAAGTTGCTTCCACCTTGCCGAAGTTTCCTAAGGAGCGCCGTGCAGATTATATGCAGCGTTTAGGTCTATCAGCCTATGATGCAAGCCAATTGACTGCGACCAAGGCCTTGTCAGATTTCTTTGAAGCAGCTGTTGCGCTTGGTGGTGATGCCAAGCAGGTATCTAACTGGTTGCAAGGAGAGGTGGCGCAGTTCTTGAATGCAGAGCAAAAGACCTTGTCAGAGATCGCCCTTTCGCCAGAAAATCTGGTCGAAATGATCGGCTTAATTGCTGACGGCACCATTTCATCCAAAATTGCTAAGAAAGTCTTTGTGCATCTAGCGAAAAATGGGGGTTCTGCGCGTGAATACGTAGAAAAAGCTGGCTTGATCCAGATTTCAGATCCCGCTGTCTTGATTCCAATCATTCATCAGGTCTTTGCGGACAACGAAGCGGCTGTAGCCGACTTCAAATCTGGCAAACGCAATGCAGACAAGGCTTTTACAGGCTTCCTCATGAAAGCAACCAAAGGGCAAGCCAACCCACAAGTAGCACTGCAATTACTGGCGCAGGAACTGCAGAAGTTGTTGGATTGATCGCTAGTGCTTGTGACAGATAAGGGAAACTGGATTTGGTCTGTCCATTAGTTCCCAGAGTTTTGTATTTCTAAGGACACGGGTATGTTTTATAAGTAAAAGGACTGGACTTCGTGTCCAGTTTTTCTTGTAGCAAATCATACTTTTTGAAAATCAAAACGAAATTTTGTCATCGCATAGTGCTAACAAAACTACATTTACCAATTGTCATCCTCTATAAATTGAGGACGTCATGTTGGTCTGGTTACATATTAGATTTTCTACTTGGATAGTGGTAAGATTCCTACTTCTTAGATATATTTGAGTTCCTCTCTCGAACTACAAGCAGGACATGTTCCTGTTGTGTAGCGTAATGGAAAGTATATCCCGTGCAAACACAGGTGTAGGTCATATTGAAAAAGGCTGGATTTGGTGTTCAGACTTTTCTTGGCTATGATTTTTATAGAGTATTACCCCGTGAATATTAGAATTGCTAGCAATGAATCAAGGAAAGTCAAGTTATAAAATCATTTGTTCATATTATGTAAGAATTTTTACGCTTATACTATTTCAAGTAATGGCATTTTAATTTATTAAAATTTCAGAACTTTTTTAATATACAGTAAATTGTTTGACATAAAAATAATAGTGTGATATTGTGAAATTAGTAACATCTTAGCTAGGTAGAGGAGGATAAAGAATGAAACCTAACGATAAAAGAATAATTAAACAAGCAGTTAATGTTGTTATAAAAGAGCCTAAAAAATCAAATATTGAATTAGTGAGAGAGTTTTCGTGTTGTAAGAAAACTCAAAGAACAACCACTACTAACGTGTACTAAAAATTAAGATAGCCTAGCTAAGATGTTCATATTGACTTATAGAGGTGAGTGAATGAGGGTATATGTTCCAGGGGTTCATGATAGTAAGCAGGTGAGAGTATTTGAGGTGCAATGTGTTCCGATTGTAGAACCTAGTTTAGATATTGTAACAGGGAATGTTAACAATGAAATTTACGATAGTTGCTTTGTTGCACTTACACTTTTAAGAACTAATAAATTATTGCCTGAAAATCAGCGATTTCATATTCATTTCACTGATTCTGAACTATTAAAATCTGGACCATCAGCAGGTTTAGGTGTATTTTTAAAGTTATTATCTATGGATGTTAAATCAGATATGAATTTAATAGTGACTGGTGAGTTAGATTTATCTGGCAATGTAATTGAGGTTGGTGGATTTTACGAAAAACTAGAATATTATTGTAAAAACTCATTGAATTTTGATGGTTTTATTGTTCCGACTTCAAATTTTAAAGATATTGAAGATAAACTTTTTTGTGATAAACTGGAACCAATTTCACATATTTCAGAGATTAGAGGTGTTTTAAATGAGATTATCACGGATAATATACATAATTAAAAGAAGTGAAACATTTTATTTATATAATCCGATTACTTTTAAGTTCATAGAGTTACCAGATTTTGATTGTATTAATAAGTTAAAAAATATAACAACAGTATCTAATATATGTTTAAAAAAGCATCTGAATCTTGTAATCGAAGGGTTTTGGATTGATGATGAGTTTTCAGAGATTAATTACCTACGTTATATATTTAATGATAGTAATTATTCAAGAACACAGATAGTCATTGAAACAGAAAATTTAGAAATGTGTTTAGATGAGATTTATGCTAGTCCATTTCAAAAGTATATTAAAGCTATAATAATTAAGCGGAAATCTAATACAGAAAATTTTAAGAAAAATGTTAAAATTCCGATATTATTTAAAAATTCTTTATTTTTGAACGGTGTTGAATATAAAATTGTACCTAAAATAACTTCTGACTTAGTACCTAGCAATTTAGTATTAGAAGACATAATTCACTTAAAATATTATTATTCAAAAAATGATGTGATTCATCATATTCCAGGTATGTTACAAGAACAAATAAGGCACTTTATTGATGAGGCTAAAGGGAGAAATGAACGACCTAATTTCCAGAAAGAAACATTGGCAAAGAGAGTATTATTGGATGCCGTAAGAAGCAACGAGGAGTGGAATGATGAATTTTTCTAAATATAGTTTAGTCCAACGAGACGATGTGAGTAATCGGATTAATGTATATAATCTGATTAATAAAGCGGCTATTACTATTGATTGTCAATTTGATATTCTGGGAAAATCGAATGACTATATTTTATCAATGTTACCAGAAGATACTATTAATATCTTAAGAGATAATGAACTCATTTTTGACAATAATATTCAAGATTGGGACACATACTCTGATTATAAATTAAATTATCAATATACAGATGAGGTTGTTAGATTTGTCATTCATTTAAATTATAATTGTAATTTAAAATGTGGTTATTGTTATCAAAATGTGATAAAAGATAAAATTGTTATGAGTGATGTGGTTTTGGGTCAGACCTTAACTTTCATTCGAGAGGTTATCTATGACATACAGCCTGAGTTAGTTGATATATGTTTTATTGGTGGTGAGCCAACATTACATAGCTCTAAAATAATAACGATTATCGAAAATATTCAGGAACTTCAATCCAACTGTATATTTAGTATAGTTACTAATGGCACCTTCGGAAATAAAAAAATACTAGATAAATTGGTTAGTATAGGTTTGAGTCATTATTTGATTACATTAGATGGTCCACGAAGCATTCATGATAGTTTACGTATCAGTCAAAGCGGAAGAGGTAGCTATGACATAATTCTAAAGAATCTAAAGATGATGCAGGAACGTTATTCAAGTATAGATGTGAATATTAACGTTAATTTAAATTCTTTAAATTATTTATCTATTGAGGAATTACTGATTGACTTAGCAAATCATGGAATCGATTTTCCTGTTTTATATAGATTTGTAATTGATACTAAGGAAAAGAAATATGATAATACTATTCATGATACAAAGTTAATATGGAAAAATGTACATGAATTATCTAAGAGATATGGATATAGGTTTCGACCTTTTTATAGAGACACTTTCTTAGTTTGTTCGATGTTTCAGAAAAACAATTTTTCTATAGGTGCAGATGGGTATATCTATTCGTGTATTGAAGCAGTTGGCGTTCCAGAATATCGTCAAATACATGTTAGACATTATGGTACTCCTTATTTTGATTACTCGCAGTCTAATATTTTAGAATACAACAATTTGTATAGAAGTTGTCAGGACTGTACATTACTACCAGTATGTGACGGTGGTTGTCTTTATAGAAAAAATAATAATGATTTTAGCTGTCCTAAGGAAAACATGATGCAGAATGATGTTGTGCTAGCCATGGACGATTTATTTGGAGGGAACTAATGGTGGACGTGATTACCTGTCAACAGCTGACCAAGTTTTATCAGGAAAACAAGGCTTTAGATGGGCTTGATATTGAGATAAAAAAAGGACAAATAACGGCTATTTTGGGGCGTAACGGTTCAGGAAAGACCACACTGATAAAATTATTGTTAAATATGATTAGTCCAACTTCGGGACAAATTTTTTATGAAGATTGTCCTGTTGGGAAATTAGGACACGGTCTATATCGCCGAACAGCAGCCATCTTAGAAAGTGTTGACAATACCTATGACTACATGACTGGGAAAGAGAATATAGACTATTTTTCAGGTCTCCTAGGTCAGAGAGCAGCTTTTTCTAGTCCAAAAGTACAAGAATTGCTTGATCGCCTAACACTCCAAGATGCTATCTATTCCCCAGCAGGGGGCTATTCTAGAGGAATGAGACAGAAACTGGCTCTTATTATCGCCCTGTTATCAGATGCAGATATTCTATTTTTAGATGAGCCAACCCTAGGCTTGGACTTTGAGAGTTGTCGTGCTATTGCAGATACCTTAAAATGGTTGGTGCAAACAGAAGGCAAGACGATTATTCTGACTAGTCACCAAGCAGACTTGATTGAAGAACTAGCTGACAGGGTGATTCTGCTAGATAAAGGAAAGTTACTTTTTTCAGGAGATTTAGCTTCTTTCAAGGCTAAAAATAAACATGAAAGTCAATACATGCTGACCTGTAAGGAAGGAGAATTTAACAAGGGGCGAGCTACTATGGTTGATGGAGCCTATCAGTTTCTCTTTGCTAGTCATGAAGAATTGAGTTTATGGTTACAAGGGCATCCTGATTGTCTCCCTTTTGTTACCAAAATAGAAGAAATGAACCAGAGAATTGATGATGTCTTGTCCCATTTTTACAAGGAGGAGTTGTATGATTAGACAGGTGATGAGAGTAGAGCTGAAAAAATATCTCATCGAATTGAAAACTTATTATGCAGACCATCTGGTTGGTATGGCGATGACGGTGATTATTTTTTCTGTTTTTGCTTTGAGCAGTCCAAGTAGCCGTGCTAGTTTCTATATTGGTTTTGTTTACTGGTACTTACTAAGTTCTTTGGTAACAGAATCTTCGACAACGATTTCCATGGAAAAACAAATGGGGACCTTGGAGCAGTTGCTTATCAAACCTATCCCTTTTGAGTTACTCATTACCATAAAGACGATGGTTTGGTATGGAGTCAATGTAATAAAAGTTGGGTTGGTCTTATTACTTTTGTCCTTAATATGGGGAATTCAGTTTTCTGTTCATTGGCTACTTCTTCCCGTATTTTTACTAGCTTCTCTAGGTATTTTTGGCTTTACCTTGGTTCTAGTTGCCTTGACCCTAAAATACACTAAGACCGCTTCTTTTGAGTCCTTGATTTCTTACGGTCTATTGTTTTTGACAGGTGCTGTTGTGCCACACGACAATCTACCTACTGTTATTCAATGGCTGGCTAATACGCTTCCGATGACACATGGAATTCGAATTAGTCGGAACTTATTGGATAATGGACAACTGTCTATTGCTGAACTTCTGCAATTAGGTCTACAATCCTTGGTTTATCTAGCAGTGGGCTATGCTCTATTTTTAATGATTTACAAAAAGAGTAAGAAGTCGGGAATAGATAGGAATTATTAAGCAGTCAGATTTTGATTTTCGTTGAGTATAAAAAAAGATAAAAAGCTCAAAACGGACGGAATGATATACTCCCCATATAGTGGACAGTGAAAAAACAAAAATTCACTAGACACTATAAGGGGAGTTTTCACATGTCCAAAAGAAGTCCAAAATCAGTAGAAGAAAAGTTAGAAATTGTTTGCTTATTC
>NZ_MSJL01000048.1 GCF_001921825.1 Streptococcus acidominimus | reverse complement strand
TGGGCTTAGTGCGCCCAAAAATAGGAAAATAAGCAAAAAGTAAGCTTCGAAAGCGAAGCTTACTGGAATTAATGCTTACAAATAGGGCTTACTTAACAACTACTTGAAGTTTTTAGAGGTGCCCAGATATTTTCTTTTTCATATCTTACTCCCTATATCTTTCATATTAATGATACAATCGACCTGATTATAGACAGCTGGATCATGGGTTGCGATAATCACATATTTATCTTCTGCTGTTTCATTCAATAATAAATGAATGATTTCTTGTCCGATTTCCCCATCCAAAGCTCCGGTAGGTTCATCGGCTAAAATAATTTTACGCGGTTTCAATAACATTCTAGCAATGGCGACACGCTGGGCCTGACCTCCAGATAATTCATAGATTTTTTGATGTAAATAGTCACTAGAAAGCCCTACTTTTTCAAGTACCTCAACGATTGTTTTTTTGTCTTTAGTGATGAGTTTCAAATTATCATATACTGTTTTGTTTTCGATTAAAGAATAATTTTGGAATACATAGCCAATCGTATTTTTAAAGAAGGTTCGTTCTTTGGTTTTCCAAATATCTTGCTCATCCACTAAAACCTTCCCACTGTCAATTTTTTCGAGTCTTCCGATGATATTCAGCAGTGTACTTTTACCTGAACCAGAACCTCCAATCAAGGCGTAACTTTTCCCAGCTTCAAACTTTAAATTTAAATCGGTAAAGATCGTTTTTGAGCCGAATGTTTTTGTAACATTCAAAAGGTCAATTGTCATTGTTCATCTCCTTTTAAAATTTGAGTGTATTTGTCAGATAATTTTCTAAAACTTATGATGGTTGAAACAATCAAGACCATTAAAGAAGTAGCTCCAATAGTTAATAACTCTATTTGCCTCGTCATCATAAATGTAAATAGGATGACTGTTGTAATTGTCAGGATAAAATATTTAAGGCTCGAGATTGCCATACCTGTCTTTGATAGCCCTAAGATTATTTTTTTTACGAAGTCATTCTGTTTTAAAGCGATAAATAGTTGAGCATATTGATAAATGAGTAGAAAGACAATGCAGTAAATAATCTTCTGTAATATCTTTGAAAGGAGGACTTGGTGCTCTAAAGATTGGAGATTCAGTTGCACAATTTGGTAAACGTCTACTGGATCCATTGAAAAGTTCAAAGAAACACTCATATCATTCATTTTTTCTATCGCTTCAGGGCTAAAAAGGGAGTTGTTTACGATGTTGCTAGCCAAAGTAAAATCCTTGTTTTCGATCATTTTATCAGTGTCTAACACAACCACGATATTATCTTTGCTATCTGCTACCCTTGTCAAAGAGAAATTATCTTTATTTTCATAATAATTGTCCCCGTGCTCATTGAAATAAAAAATTCTTTTCCCATTAGGAATGATTTGTACGGCAAGATCTCCTTTTGTATAGTCTGTTCCAGTAAATTGTTCTGCTACAACGGTATTTTCAATTGATTCTCTCTTCTCTTTAAATTTGTCAGGAATATAGATGGTTGCTATCTTGTGATCTAAAATTTGATAGTTGGTTCCATTCACCTTATTTTGTACACTAGCACCTGTTTGGTTGAGATAGAGCATCTCTTTATTGACCTCTGGACTCGTTATACCATCACTGTTCAATTGTTTAGAAAAATCTTCTGTAAACTCAGAATCTTTCATAAGATCTGGAATATATGCTGAAGACGGTTGGATATATAAAAAATCCAAGGTTTTCAAGGTGGAAGCTATCTGGAGATATTGAGCGTCTAGATCATTTGTTTCTCCATTGTTCACAGATTGATTTTCAATTCCTAACAACTCTAGCCTTTGCCATTTTTTCACGTAGTTCCATGGTTCTAAATTCTCTATTTGGATGCTTATTCTGGCTTGACTAATCTTGGTTTCTTGTAAAAAAATTCCTGAGACAATGATGATACCAGAAATAATGACCAGCCATATGGTAAAAATGAGTTTATTTTTTGCCTTATTTTTGATAATTTCAATCGGTTTTTCAATTCTAATGGTCAACCAAAAGAGGACGAAGGTGAGGATATCAATGATTTGAAAGAGGACAAAATTCGTTAACAGCATGGCGAAAAATAACTTGGAACTGTAAGTGAAGAATCCGCTACCCCAAAAAGAACTGTAAATAATCATCAATAAGGCCATCAAGCCCAGTTCAAACGTCAAAGAAATGAGATAGTCCCTTTTGAGGTTGTATACAGGTAGTCCTAAAGACCGCCTGATGACACCTTCTTTAATCTGCCTCGTTCTTACAACGAATAGAACAACTAATAAGGTTAAGTAGATGGATACCATTAGCAAGAACCTTAAATCTCCAGAGAATTGTAACATTCCCCCTATATGCCAGGGGTATGCCATATATATCGTTTGCAGACCAGTAGCCGTAAGTGCTTGGACACTATCAGAATCCATTTTCCCCAGAGTATAATACATCCCTGTGATTGGTGCAGACTTTAATTGTTCATCGTCTGTATCATCAAAATTGATATAGGTCACCTGCCCCGAACTCTGAACGATTGGCTTATAGATAGTAACGTTTTTCCTTTTTGCTAGGTCACGAATCATTTTGTATATTTCGTTACTAGGAAGGTTACTCTTCCCTTGAATGGAAAAGGCACCATCAATTGGTAAGGGCACTGGGTTATGGGTATCGCTAATACTGATAAGACCAATTGCAGTTATTAAACAAAAGAAGAAGCCAATGACACCTAATTTTAATTTCATAAGTCCTCCTATTTTTAGTATAAAATACCCTATAATAGTATAGGGTATTTTAGCTTTCACACTATTTTTAAAATCTAAAGTAATCCCAATATGCATTTAATCGGATATCGTTCCAATCTTTTGTTGCACTTGATAGTGCCCAGCCATATCTTTTAGAATCGGTTGCCTTAATTGAGCCCCAATAATTAGTCACTGAAGACTTTGAACCAATATCATTGGGAGACTTGACATAGTAATTAGAGTAACCATAGTTACCATCTACCTCATAATGCCATTCATCAATAATTGGATCTGGGGCTGGATGTGCCACTGCTGCACTAACTGTAGTGGCAAAGCCAATACTGAAGGCGCTTACAGCGAGTAAAGCCAATGTTTTAGTACTAATTCTTTTTTCATAGTACTTCTACTTTAATAAATTATTTAAAGAATTTATCATTCTTCAATGGTATAATAACATATTATTATTATAATTTCAATGGATTGTTAAAATATTTTAGTTGTAATATGTATTATTTTTGTAAATTTTATCATAAAAAAACGCTGAAAATGTCTGTTTGAATCTCTTCTATAAATTCAGAAATTGCCGTTTCATGCCTTTGTAATGATTTTTTAAAAGGATTAGTTGACCGACCAAGAGCCTTGTGATATACTGAAAAAATGGTAGAATCATATAGTAAAAACGCAAACCACAATATGCGTCGACCAGTCGTCAAGGAAGAGATTGTGGAGTTGATGCGTACACGTCAGGCGCAAAACACAGGCTTTTTAAAAGAATTAGAAGACTTTGCCCGCAAGGAAAACATTCCTATTATTCCCCATGAAACAACCGCCTATTTCCGCCTCTTGATGCAGGTGTTACAGCCAGCTGCTATCTTAGAAATCGGGACAGCGATTGGCTACTCGGCTCTGTTAATGGCAGAACACAGTCCAACTTCCAAAATTACAACCATTGACCGCAATGAAGAGATGATCGGTCTTGCCAAGGAGAATTTTGCCAAGTATGACAGACGTCACCAGATTGAATTGCTTGAGGGTGAAGCCATGGATATTTTGCCTAATCTGGAAGATGACAGCTACGACTTTGTGTTCATGGATTCTGCTAAGTCCAAGTATATCGTTTTCTTACCAGAGGTCTTAAAGAAGGTTAAGGTCGGGGGAGTAGTCGTCCTAGATGATGTTTTCCAAGGCGGAGATGTTGCGCGCGACATAATGGATGTCCGTCGTGGTCAGCGAACCATTTATCGAGGTCTGCAACGCCTGTTTGACGCGACCTTGGATCATCCTGATGTAACGGCGAGCTTGGTGCCTATGAGCGACGGCTTGCTGATGCTTAGAAAAAATGTAGAAACAGTCTGCTTGGATATAGAAGAAAATTAAGAAAAATTTAAGCATTTATGATATAATGATATGGTCAATAAAGAAAGAGAGACAATTCATAATGAAGACTAAAAAAATTCTTGCAGGAGCTGTAACCCTGTTTGCAGCCGTAACGCTAGCAGCTTGTGCTAATGGCTCTACGAAAGATATTGTCACCATGAAAGGCAATACCATCAACGTATCAGAATTTTATGAGCGTGTAAAGACCAACCAACAAGCCCAGCAAGTGCTCCTATCCATGGTGATTGAAGATGTTTTTGAAGCACAGTATGGGAAAGAAGTTTCATCAAAAGATGTAGACGAAGCCTATGACAAGATGGCAAAACAATATGGTGAGTCCTTTACATCAGCTTTGGCTTCGGCAGGATTGACACAAGAGACCTATAAACAACAAATCCGTGCCAACAAGTTGGTCGAATTTGCGGTAAAAGAAGCAGCTGAAAAAGAATTGACGGATGAAAAATACAAGGAACTCTATGAGGCTTACACGCCAGAAGTGACCGCTCAGATTATCAAGTTGACGGACGAAGCAAAAGCCAATGAAATCTTGGCGCAAGCCCAAGCTGAAGGTGCAGATTTTGCTCAATTGGCAAAAGACAACTCAACAGATACCGAAACCAAAGAAAACGGGGGTACTGTTAAGTTTGACTCTACTTCGACGACTGTACCTGCTGAAGTCAAGACAGCCATCTTTGCCTTGAATAATGATCAGGTAGGGGCTTCTGTTGTGAAAAGTATCAACCTTTCCAATTATCAAGTGAGCTACTATGTAGTGAAGTTGAATACCAAGTCAGAAAAAGCTGCGGATTGGAAAGAGTACAAGGATACCTTGAAAGATGGCTTTATTAAATCCAAACAAAGTGATACAGCCTTTGTGAGAAATGTTATTTCAGAAGTCTTTAAAAAGGCCAATGTCAAGGTGAAAGATGAAGCCTTCCAAACCATCTTGTCACAGTACATCACAACGGGAGATACTTCAAGTTCGTCTTCTACAACAGAAGGTTCAAGCAGTTCTGAAACGAAAGAATCAAGTTCAGACAAATAAGATTAGGAATGGATATTCAGTTTCCTTATATCAGAGAAGTGGCGGTCGGTGCGAGCCATATAAGGGAGAATATCTTGCTACTTAATCAGCGACAATTGCATAAAAAATGAGAATGACAAGTTCATTGAATGAAGGTGGTACCGCGGTTTTTCGCCCTTCGTTAGTGTTCTTGTCTTTTCTTTTTGGAGGTCTATGATGAAACAATTTCAGATTCAACAACGTTTTTGGTCCTGGGGTGGAAAATTTGATATCAAAGATGAGCGTGACCAGCTTTCTTATCAGGTAGAGGGGAGTCTTTGGAAGTGGTTCAAGAACTTTGAAATCCGTAATGCTGAGGGTCAAGTTGTTAGCACCATTCAGCAAAAATTTTCTTGGTTTTTTTCTCGTTTTGAAGTAAATGTTGTAGGACAAGCCTCCTTTATCATTCAGCAGAAGTTTTCCTGGTTGAAACCTCGCTACGAAATTGAGAACCTAGGTTTCGAAGTGGTTGGGGATTTCTGGGAGATGAAGTTTGAACTGCTTCACAACGGTATGGTAGTAGCCGACATTCGTCAGGAATGGTTTCGGATGCCTTCGACTTATCAAGTAACAGTTTATGAAGAGGCTTACGCAGATAGCACGATTGCTCTTGTGATTGCAATTGATTATGTAAAGGAGATGCGGCTTGCAGCAATAGCTGCAAGCTAGCTGGAAAGGAAATAGGAAAAAATGAAACAATTATCTAGTGCACAAATTCGTCAAATGTGGTTGGACTTTTGGAAGTCAAAAGGCCATTCAGTGGAGCCATCTGCTAATCTCGTCCCTGTCAATGATCCGACACTTCTGTGGATCAATTCTGGGGTGGCAACCTTGAAAAAATATTTTGACGGTTCTGTTATCCCTGAAAATCCACGGATTACCAATGCCCAAAAATCCATCCGAACTAATGATATTGAAAATGTCGGAAAAACAGCCCGTCACCACACCATGTTTGAGATGCTTGGGAACTTCTCCATTGGTGATTATTTCCGTGATGAGGCAATCGAGTGGGCATTTGAGCTTTTGACCAGTCCAGAGTGGTTCGGTTTTCCAAAAGAAAAACTCTACATGACCTACTATCCAGATGACACGGCGTCCTATAATCGCTGGCTTACCCTTGGGGTAGATCCAAGTCACTTGATTCCGCTTGAGGACAACTTCTGGGAAATCGGCGCAGGACCCTCTGGGCCAGATACAGAGATTTTCTTTGATCGCGGAGAGGCATTTGATCCAGAAAAGATTGGTATCCGTCTGCTGGAAGAAGACATTGAAAATGACCGCTACATTGAGATCTGGAATATCGTCTTGTCTCAATTCAATGCTGATCCAGAAGTGCCACGTTCGCAGTACAAGGAATTACCAAACAAGAATATTGATACGGGGGCAGGTTTAGAGCGCTTGGCAGCGATTTTCCAAGAGGCTAAGACCAACTTTGAAACAGACCTCTTCATGCCGATTATCCGTGAAGTAGAAAAACTGTCTGGTAAAAGCTATGATCCAGATGGAGATAATATGAGCTTCAAGGTGATTGCAGACCACATTCGTGCTCTTTCTTTCGCTATTGGTGATGGGGCTCTGCCTGGAAATGAAGGGCGAGGCTATGTCCTTCGTCGCTTGCTCCGCCGGGCGGTCATGCATGGTCGTCGTTTGGGGATCAAGGAGTCGTTCTTGTACAAATTGGTCGTGCCAGTTGGACACATTATGGAAAGCTACTATCCAGAAGTGCTTGAAAAGTGTGCATTTATCGAAAAGATTGTCAAACGTGAGGAAGAGACCTTTGCGCGGACGATTGACGCAGGCTCTATCCACTTGGATGAATTGCTGGCTCAATTAAAAGAAGATGGAAAGTCAACCCTTGAAGGTAAAGACATTTTTAAATTGTATGATACCTATGGTTTCCCTGTTGAATTGACCGAAGAATTGGCAGAGGATCAGGGCTTTGCTATTGACCATGAGGGCTTTAAGACAGCTATGAAAGAGCAGCAGGAACGGGCGCGTGCTTCCGTTGTCAAAGGAGGCTCAATGGGCATGCAGAATGAGACCCTTGCTGGGATTACAGAGACCTCAACCTTTGTCTATGGTGCAGATGAATTAACAGCGAGCTTGTCTGTTATGATTGCAGATAATGAGCGTGTCGATGGTCTATCCAGCGGACAAGCCTTGCTGGTCTTTGACCAGACCCCTTTCTATGCGGAAATGGGTGGGCAGGTTGCAGACCACGGGAATATCATGGATGAGGCTGGTCAGCTTGTTGCCCGTATCACTGATGTGCAAAAAGCACCGAATGGTCAAGCGCTTCATACTGCTGAAGTACTTGGAGAATTGCGTACAGGTATGACCTATACCCTTGCGATTGATACCCTGCGTCGCCATCGTGTGATGAAAAACCATACCGCGACCCACTTGCTTCATGCAGCCCTTCACCATGTCATTGGTGAGCATGCGACACAGGCAGGCTCTCTCAATGAGCAGGAATTTTTGCGCTTTGACTTTACCCACTTTGAGGCGGTAACAGCAGAGGAACTGCGCCGTATTGAGGAAGAAGTGAATGCACAAATCTGGGCAGCCCTCCCCGTCGTGACGGTTGAAACAGATATTGAGACTGCTAAAGAAATGGGCGCAATGGCTCTCTTTGGTGAAAAATATGGGAAAGAAGTGCGCGTTGTCAGCATTGGGGACTATTCAATTGAGCTATGTGGTGGTACGCATGTGGGGAATACGGCTGAAATCGGTCTCTTCAAGATTTTGAAAGAAGAGGGAATCGGGTCTGGAACACGCCGTATCGTAGCTGTAACCAGCCGTGAAGCCTTCCTTGCCTATCGTGAAGAAGAAGAACTGCTCAAAGCAGTTGCTTCAACCATCAAAGCACCACAAATCAAAGAAGTCGCAAATAAGGTGGCAAGCCTCCAAGAACAGTTGCGTGAATTGCAAAAGGAAAATGCTGCCTTGAAAGAAAAAGCAGCAGCGGCAGCGGCTGGTGATATTTTTAAGGATGTCAAAGAAGCAAATGGTGTACGCTATATTGCAAGTCAAGTTGAGGTATCAGACGCAGGAGCCTTGCGTACCTTTGCGGACAATTGGAAACAAAAGGACTATTCAGATGTCCTAGTCTTGGTTGCCGCGATTGGAGAAAAAGTGAATGTCCTTGTCGCAAGCAAGACCAAAGAGGTGCATGCTGGAAATCTGATTAAGGAATTAGCCCCAATCGTCGCAGGTCGTGGTGGTGGTAAACCAGACATGGCAATGGCAGGAGGAAGCGATGCCTCAGCAATTGGAAAACTCTTAGCCGCAGTTGGCAATAAGATGTGAGGACGCTAAAAAAGCGACTGAAAAATAGGAGACTTCCTTGTGTTCGATGAACCCAAGGAAGTCTATACCTAAAGGTAGTCACACTTGATACGAGTTTCACTCGTTCTATTTCCAATCTTCAACAGTCTAGAATAGACTGTTGAAGCAACTAAAGTTGCAACAGTTGCGAGCCATACCTGTAATCAGCTTCAGCTGAAACAGTTATGGCTTTTTTTTCGAGTTTTTAGTCCGAGTTCAATTTCAAGATACAAAGTCCGTAAAAAACTCAAAGCGCCCTCCTTTATGTATTATAGTCACTTAGTTTATATTTTTATTACTTCGTTAACTCGTCTTGCTGTACCCCAGTACTACCTGAGACTCGTTGCCTAGTACTAAAAATAAACTAAATGGCTATAACAGTCACTCCCCTGACGGTCAATACCTTATCCGTGAGCGGATATGGTCCACAATGGCTACGGCAAACTAGGAAATCTGATGCAGAAGCTCATGTTCAATTGTAAGGTGTGAAGCCACTAGAAAAACAATTAAAATAGATATTCGACGCAGAAATCCTTGCTACTAAGAGTGACATTATGCTAGAATGGTGTGTAGATAGCTGTTTCGTTTACTTTTCTAAAGAAAGCGATAAAGGAGAAAACAGATGAAAAAATTAGTTGCAACTATTGGCTTGTGGTTAGCAGGGGTATTCGGCTATTTGATGGGAATCAGTTTTTTGATGGCAGGTAGTTCCTCGTCGGACATTCCAGATATACCAGTAGGATATATCCAGACGGTGATGTTGGCTTTGGGGATCTTTGGTCTCATCTATCTGACTGCTCTATCGTATCTTCACTGGAATCGGGTCTATGCCAAGATGGAGATAAAGATTGATTTGCCCCAGCCTTGGATGAGTAATATCCTTTTTCCATTAGGGCTCTTTGCGCTCTTGATTATTGCAGAGCTACTCTTACCAATTCCTCCGAGCGATAATCAGCAGGCGGTGATAAAGGGAGTTTTAGCGCAGCCCTTCTTTGCTTTCTTTGCAGTGGTGATTTTTGCACCGATCATGGAAGAATTGATCTTTAGAGGCTTATTTGCAGGCTATTTCTTCCCCAATTTGACGCAGAAGACGAACCTTATCCTCTATTTTATTCTAACGAGTAGCCTCTTTTGCTTGGCACATGGACCGCGCACGATACCCCACTTTCTGATTTACTTTACAATGGGAGCAGCCTTGGCTTGGCTCTACCTTGCCAAACGCGATTTGCGGTATTCAATGGGACTGCATGCTGCCAACAATCTCTTATCTTTTCTTATGATATTTTTGTAAGAAATAAGTGCGAGCAATTCATTTTGTCGCACTTGTTTTTAGGAAGGTCTACTTAATTGATGTTTAAAAAAGGGACGCTTGTATATCAGTTTATAAAAAGTTGATAGTGGAGGAGTTCGTGCTTGATTCTGTATCGAGCTTTCTTCCGCCTCATACCATTCCCCATAGTCCTATTTAGAAACGTTAGATGACTGTTTAGGAAATGGAAAATGTTTTTTGAATTTGTACGGTATACTGATGTTTGTAATAGAGTGAGTCCTTGACCTTTTCACATATTATTCATGATTCATCATATTAGAAAAGAGGAAATGCCATGAAATTTTAGTCATCATTTTTATTTTATTATCTTTCTATCAGTTTTATGCAACCTATCAAATGTTTAGGAGTGTTCAACAAAAATGGACGACGGAAACCTCTTATTTTGTCGGTTATGGCATGTGGAGTAGCATCGTCTTTGCTGTTTTATTGCTAGGATTTGGAGTCTGTTTTGTTACAGGTAGTTTTCCAGTTATTTAATAGAAAGGGCAATAAAAAGAGCCTATCATCTTTGTAGTGGTTCACTTCACTCTGGAGATGATAGGCTCTTTTTGAGTGTAGAAAAGCTTCTACAAGGTACCATACAGACCGTCTAAATAGAAATGAATTTGGCTTTTTATAAAACGTAGAGATTTGTTTTTGGTGGTGTCAATGATTCCAAATACCCTATAGTGGTGTTTAAAGAGAGCCTCATAATCAATAGGATGCCCAATGATGATAATATTTGCTCGTTCTGAGTGCCTTCGAATATCTTGTAGGTAAAGGTGCAGTTGATCTGATGTCAAAAGAGGAGATTTTATGATAAAATAACTGGTAGGAGTATGGGTTTTGTAAGGATGATAATATAAGGTGATTTTGCTATCTTTTTTCTTGTGAAATAGGTGGATTTTGATGACGATAGCAATAAACATACTCATCAGTGATTTTGGAAAAATTTCAATCATAGTAGCCCCCTTTATGTAATGTTTTTATAAGAGTTTAGCATAGATTAGCGAATGTGTGCGTTTGTTTCCTAAATGGTCATTGAATATTCCTAATGGGATAAACGTTTGCCGTTCAGGATATTTGAGCGACCATTTAAGAGTTCAAGAAAGTGAATCATTGGTTGTGTGCTATTCTTTGATAAAGGAGGCAACCGATGAAATTCATGATTATTAGAACGAAACAACATACGAGTAAGATTCAATTGTGTGATATTTATTATGTCAAATCCCATCCAACGAAACCGCACTATGTTGAAGTTGTCACGGAAAAAAAGACCTATGATGTTTTAGAAAAACTGCAGAATATAGAGAGGAAGTATCCTGATTGTTTTATGCGATGTCATCGAAACTGCTTGGTGAATCCTTCTAATATTACAGAAATCCATGTTCAGGACAGAAAGATTATTCTTGGAGATAAGGGAGAGCATCACGTTCATTTTGCAAGGCGTCGCTATCAGGATTTAGTAGCTCACTGGCTCAATAAGGGGGAGATTGAAGATGGAACTATTTGTATTGGAAGATGATTTTTTACAGCAAACCCGGCTTGAGAAAGTGATCAAACAGTTGCTAGAAAAACATCAGATAGAACCCAAATCCTTTGAAATTTTTGGGAAGCCGAATCAGTTGCTAGGATCAGTGTATAATAGGGGAGCACACCAACTATTCTTTTTGGATATTGAGATACGCTCGGAAGAACTGAAAGGACTTCAAGTTGCTCAGCAAATTCGGACGATAAATCCCTATGCGACTATTGTATTTGTGACAACTCACTCAGAGTTCATGCCTCTCTCTTTTCGCTATCAAGTATCGGCACTCGATTATATTGATAAGGAATTGGCTGAGGAGGAATTTAAAGCACGGATAGAGGCGGCGTTATTGTATGCGAGGAGCAAAGATAGTAAAACAATTGCGGAAGATTCTTTCTATTTTAAATCAAAATATGCTCAGGTTCAATATCCCTTTGAAGAACTTTATTATATTGAAACCTCGCCATGTCCTCATAGGGTTATTCTTTATACAAGGACGGAGCGAATGGAATTTACAGCTAATTTAGGAGATATTTTGAAGCAGGAGAAACGCTTGGTGCAGTGTCATCGTTCGTTTATCGTTAATCCCGCCAATGTTATCAAAGTAGATAGGCAGGAAAAGGTTCTGTATTTTCCGAATGGAGCAAGTTGTTTTATTTCTAGGACCAAACTGGGTGCGACTTTAGCAGCTATAGATAAGTTGCACGAATCGTAGGAGAGAGTATGAATGTTATTCAGTATGTAATGGAAGCCATAGTATCTAATGGGTTAGTGATAGGTTTATTTTTTAAAATTAATCATATAAAATTCACAAGGAAATCTCTTGTAATAGCTGTGCTCATTAGGATACTAGTTGCAGCTATAACAGCTACCTTGAATCGTTTAGTGGGAGATAGTTTGTTTGGCTATTTTACTCAACCTTTGTATGGTTTTCTTTTTACTTTGATTTTTCTGAAACCAAAATCTAAAACATTATTAATTTTCTACGGGCTTTTTACATCTACTTTGTGGAACATTTTTTCCAGATTAATTGCTTATTTCATTGTCCCTATTTTTGGTCAAACTGATGTTTTATTGGAAGATGGCATGCTTTATTTTCTTTATGTTTTTTTTAGTATTCTATCAACATTAGGTTTTCTTCAGTGGCTTGGATATGATTTTGTTAGATACCGTTTTGACCTGATTGATTTTAGGGAAAAGCGAGGATTGTTAATTGCCAATTGGACAATGGCTACTTATTTTTTATTGATGCAAGCACTTACTTATTTTGAATACGAGTATGAATTGGTTAGTCATAGTTACCGGAAGCTTATTTTAGTCCTTTACCTCATTTTATTTATGGGAATGCTGAAACAAGTTGATACGTACTTGAAAGAAAAGATGAAAGAAAAATTAATCTTTCAACAAACTCTACAGCTTAGCGATCTAGAGAAGTATAGTAAACATATAGAAGAGCTTTATCGGGAAGTTAGAGGGTTTCGACATGATTATACAAACCTATTAACTACCTTGCGTTTAAGTATTGAGGATAATAATATGTCTCAAATCAAGGAGATTTATGAATCTGTCTTAAAAGATTCGCCTAAGAGATTACAGCACAATAAATATGATGTTGGTCGATTGCTCAATATTGATAATTCAGCTTTGAAAAGCCTGCTGGCTGCAAAGTTTATGCAGGCTACGGAACAGAACCTCATCGTTTCTCTAGAAGTACCTGAAGTGATTGAGCCACAGGGGATGGAGTTGGTCGATTTTCTCACGATTATTTCAATTTTATGTGACAATGCTACCGAGGCTGCAATAGGAACTGTCGATTCCAGGATAAATATTGCTTTTCTCACGGTTCATGAGAAACAGATGTTTATTATTGAAAATTCAACGAAAGAGGAAGCAGTTGATATTTCAGAAATCTATTCTTTTGGAACGAGTTCAAAAGGGAGTGACAGGGGAGTTGGCTTATACAATGTGACGAAAATTCTTGAGCAGTATCCTAATGTATGGCTTAGGACTAGGAGTTCAGAATATACGTTTTCTCAAATTTTAGAAATTGGATAACACTAATCAAAAGAGGCTGGGACAAAAGTCCCAAGCCTTAATATAAAAAGCGAACAAAACTAGTTTTTCTAACACTCAGAATTCTATTTTGGTCGCTTTTTGCATCTAATTTATCAATTTGAAGATTTGATGATAAAGAATTTCAAAAGTCAAAATCTTTTTGTCCCAGCCTCTTTTTAATCAACTTATCTTATGTTTGTTGTCACTATCTGCTCTACCAATTCCCCGAATTCTTATTTCCCTGAGAAAATCAGTCCACCAATCTCCACCGGAGATATGTTTGAGTTCTGAAGAAGTCAATTCAGAGAAGCTAGTTATTGTTTGTCGGTTGTCCATTTTAGGATCTCCTTTGTATCATGTTTCTTTTATGATACATCATCTTGAACCAATTGGATAGCCTAATTCCTGAACAGTCACTGAAATATCCTAAATGGTGATTCATTGGGAGTTGTATAAGAGCTTATCTTTATAGTAATCAAAGTAGGTCTTTGTCGCAATGACACTTGTGACACGTCCTTGTAGTCCATATTGAATAAGGGAGCTATCCTCATCAGATAGCGTTGCTATTGCTGTAATTTTAAAGAGGTTCCCTTGTTCTGTTTTAGTAGCCGCTTTATCAATGGATTGGATGTTTCCTCTAATCATCAAGGACTTGTTTCCGATTTTTTCAAGACTAAGACGCACTACCTGATCCTCTTTGAGTAAGGAGACATATTCAGAAGTGACATAGTAGGTGATAAAGATCTCTTTACTTTTACGGATGTCGGGATAGAGTTGAGCAATCTCACTACCACTAGGGATGAGCGTTTTTCCTTCAAATTCACTATTGAGATGAACTATGCCAGTTTCTGGAGCTGTAATCGTGTTACTGTCTAGTCGGATAGTAGCCTGATTTAGTTGGGCAGTAAGATCAGTGAGTTGGTTTTCGACCGTTGTAAGTTGTTGCGAGGCTGTTTGTAAGAATTGGGTTCGCAGCACTTCAATTTTTGTTCCCAAGCTGTTGTCATAAGTAGAGACAGTTCCTATACCTGCACGTTGAATCTTCAAACTAGCAATAGAATTTTCAAGACCAGAGATACTTTGATTGATTTGGGAAATATACTGCTCTGCCGTGGCAGATGGCTGCTGTTCCTGAGATTGAGCTAGGTAATGATGTAAGGTTGCCTGATGTGGATTATCGGATGATAAGCTAGTAGCTTGAGTCATAATTGCCTGCCGGAGTTCTCCATACTCTGCGATTTGCTGATACATAGCATTGATTTGAGTGTCAATTGTTGCTAGGGTATTGCTAGCAATCGTTGTTTGATGTTCAATCTCAGTATTGGTTTTTGAGATACTGAGTTCGATGTCTTGGGATTGTTGGATAAAATGATGAAAAGTATGAACATAGCCAAATTCATCCTCATCTGAAAAGAGATTTGTACCTTGTTCTAGGCTGGATTTGAGCGTTTCAAGGCCAGTTTTTTGCCGCTTCAAAAGTGCTAGCTGACTTTCTATCGCCTGCTTTTGAGAGTCTTCCATGGTTTCAGAGTATTGGATGATGACCTCATCTTTCTCGACCAGTTGATTATTTGTTAGGTTATTGGTAATAATAGTATTATTACTAGTCGATTGAATGGAAGCGATAATATTTGTTGGAGCAATCTCACCTTGTGAGGTGACGGTGACCTCTTTCTTGGCAACGAGCGAAAAAATCACCAGAAAGCTAACGAATAAGATTAGAGGGATAATCAAGAGTGTCGCAAAGTTATGGTAACGCCGTTGATAAAATTCAGCACTTTTAAACAGTTTTGGATTCATGGAACATCTCCTTATTTACTAAATAGGTGGTGGTAGAACCCTTGTTTATCCATTAGTTCTTGATGAGAGCCAGTTTCGATGATTTTTCCTTGGTCAAGAACAATCACTTGATTGGTTCGCTCAGAAATACTAAGCCGATGAGCGACAAAAATAATGGTTTTATCCGTCATCGTCATAAGGTTATCAATCACCTTTTTTTCTGTTAGAACATCAAGCCCACTGGTTGCCTCATCAAGAATGAGGATAGAGGCTTGGGTTAGTAGCGCTCGAGCTAGAGCGATTCGTTGTTTTTGCCCCCCTGACAACCCCGCTCCGTCAGAGAGTTCTGTTTGGTAGCCCATAGGCATTTGTTCGATGTCATGACGAATTTCTGCCATCTCACAGGCTTTTACAATATCTTCTTGACGAATCATGTGATTGACTCCTAAAGTCAAGTTCTCTAAGACAGAACCACTAAAAATATAGGCTTGTTGAGGGAGATAGTTGATGTGTTGGCGCAAGAGTTTTTTATCTATTAGTTTGAGGTCATTATTGTTGATTGTAATGCGCCCTTTATAGGGTTCAAAGAAGTGAACGATCATTTTGGCTAAGGTAGTCTTTCCTGAACCACTAATACCTACTAGGCTAACCTTGTCCCCTTTCTGAATAGTTAGATTAATGTCTGACAAGGTATCACGACCAAAGCCATACTTATAGGACAGATCTTCAAATTGAATATCACCATAAAGAAATGAATTATCTGTTAGGGATTGATGATGATCGAACTCTGACTCAACGAGATATACTTCATTGAGGCGGTTATTGGCAACTTTGGCAGACTGGAGTTTGGTTTGGAGATTGATAATATTTTCTAAAGGATGTGTAAAATAGCCAAGTAGTGTATTGAAGGTAATCAGTTGCCCGATGGAAATAGTATTATCCATTACTAGTCTAGCTCCCAACCAGAGAATACCAGTATGGAGAATTAACTGAGCACCTTGTTTTAGAACTCCTTGTAAGATAGAGTATTTGCTGAGCCTAAAAGATTTATCCAAATAATCAACAAATTCACTGTCAATTTTCTGGTAGCGTCTTTCCTCGCTGGTCAAGGACTTAATCGTTTCGATACCATTAATATCTTCAATGATAGCTGAACTGACCATGGAATTACTCTGCATAACCTCATTGTTCATCTTTTCAAAGGGGTTCATAAATAGAAAAATGATGAGCATGTAGATAGGAATTGAAATCAGTGATAGTAAGAAAAGGGAGGTATTTTGTACCAGCAGTACACCCCCGACAATGATGATAATTGAAACATCGAGAAAGAGGGATAGAATGGTAGACGCTAAGGCGTCAATGATAGAGTTGGCATCTGTAAAACGTGAGATAACTTCCCCTGTCCGCCGTGTTGCAAAGAAGGACATAGGTAGTTCAAAGATATGTCGGATATAGGACAGAATGACATCAATACTGAGTCGTTGGCTTAGTACGATTAGTAGGTAGTCTCGTGAGAAGCTCATCATCTGTTGGAGAATGTATGTGATGATAAGACCGATAGAGATTATTCCTAAAGTTGACCTCATTTGATTGGGGATGTACTCATCTAGGATTCCCTGTAGGTAATAAGAAACGCCAATATTAATGAGTGTGATCAAGAGGCTGGCTAGGACGATGTAGAGAATCAGGGAACCTTGATTGAAAATAAGAGGTAAAAAACTCAACAGACCATTCTTTTTGTCCTTATGCGGTTTGTAGCTTGGTTCTGGCGCAAGAAAGAGTGTTACTCCTGTCCACTCCGAGGCAAAATGTTCCTTGGTCATCTTCGTAACCCTTACCCTCGGGTCAGGATCGCCGATGATGAGATGCCCTTTCTTTGCTTGATAGACGACATAGTAATGTTGTAACCGACCTTCTTTATTTACATGAACAATAAAAGGATAGGGCACATCATCCATATCAAATAGCGTCATATCTGCCTGAATCGCCCTCGTTTCAAAGCCCATTTCTTTTGTGGCTTTGATGATACCGAGTGCCGTCGTCCCTTCCTTATTCGTTTTGGCTAGTTCCCTCAAGTGTGCCAGTGAGTAGTCAGAACCGTAGAATTTTGCGATAGAGGCTAAAGCTGCCACACCACAATCTCTGGCGTCTATTTGAGGAACAAATGTTCGTTTATAAGATGCCATGTTGCTTGCTCCTTTTCTTGCTAGTGTATACGTCTATTATGACACGGATAATAAAGCCAAGAAGCCTCAAATCTCAAATGGGACTTAAAACGTCCTGAACGGTAAAGGTGGATGCCACGAGATATGGTGAAAGGTATTCCTGAATGGTTGCGTACCACTCTTAAACGGGAAAATATACCCATTTAGGAAAATTCAATAACTGTTCAGGAAATGGGAAAATAGATTTGTGCATAAGTGGTATACTCTATTAGACTTGTTCGGTAACTACTTGGTTTCAAAATTAATAATCCCACAAATTAACTCAGCACGTATTTCAAAACGTTTTCTCCGACCACGATAGTCTTGTTTCATGATTTGAAAAGTCTTAAACTTCGC
>NZ_MSJL01000047.1 GCF_001921825.1 Streptococcus acidominimus | reverse complement strand
AAAGACTTTGCAGGTTTCTTGCTTTGAATGCCCTGAATTTTTATAGGCAATCACACGTTTTCTAAAATCAATTCCATATGCCATAGATTTATTATAACATGTATTATATAAAAAGTGAAAGACTATATAACCGCTCTCCTGACAACTAGAATCAAAAAAAGAGAACCGATCTGATTCTCTTTTGTGTTTGATGATAGTTCTTATCTTATTTGGTTTCAAATCCTTCTGCTACGGCTTCTGGGAAGTTGGCTTCAAGGACAGAGGCACAGTGATCGCAAACCATTGCTAGGTGGGGATTTGCATTGGTGCCGACACTTGGGTCGAGGCGGCGGCAGCGTTCGCAGACCTCTCCTGCTGCACGCTCAACGGTAAAGGCTACATCTTCAAAGGCAAGGCTGCCTGATGGTGCTGCTACGTCTGCAATCGTCAAGTTTGACACGATAAGGAGTTGTGCCAGATCACTATTGAGGGCATCTAGTAACACCTTGGTTTCCTCGCTTGGATAAACTGTTAGGTGAGCCTCGAGAGATTTACCAATGACTTTTTCTGTCCGTGCTTCTTCCAAGGCTTTTTGCGCCTTGGCACGGAAGTCCATAAAGGCTGCCCAAGTCCCCAAGATTTCTTCTTGATTTTCAAAACGTTCTGCTTCTGGTAATTCAGCCAATTGAACGAAGTCCTCTGCCTCATGCTCCAAGTAAGACCAGATTTCTTCTGCTGTATGTGGCAAGATTGGTGTCAAGAGCTTGGTCAATTTGACCAAGACATCATAGAATACCGTCTGCATCTGGCGACGCTCCAGCGATTTCGCTCCCTCAATATAGACCACATCCTTGGCAAAATCTAGGTAGAAGGCAGATAAATCAACCGTTACAAAGTTAACAATAATCTTGTAAATATCCAAGAACTTGAAGTTAGCGTAAGCCTCACGAATGCTGGCAACCACTTGATTAAAACGAATGGTCATATACTTGTCAACAGAGCGCAAATCATCATAGGCAACGGTATCTGCTGATGGTACAAAATCAGAGGTATTGGCAATCAGGAAGCGAAGGGTATTTCTAATTTTTCGATAGGTCTCAGATACCTGATTCAAGATGTCCATCGAGATCCGCACATCATTGCTAGTATCTACACTGGTCACCCAGAGACGCAAGATTTCTGCCCCGAATTGTTTTTCAACGTCGCTTGGTAGGATTGTATTTCCAAGAGACTTAGACATCTTCTCACCTTTTCCATCCAAGGTGAAGCCTTGGGAAAGAATTTGCTTGTAAGGCGCAACGCCGTTTGAGGCAACAGAGGTGATGAGCGAGGAGTTGAACCAACCGCGGTACTGGTCGGAACCCTCCAAGTACAAGTCAGCTGGATAGTTCAAGTCAGAACGAGTATTCAAGACACCGTTCCATGATGATCCGGAATCAAACCAAACATCCATAATGTCGGTTTCTTTGGTAAATGTGCCATTTGGCGATCCTGGATGGCTGAAGCCTGCTGGCAAGAGGTCTTTAGCTTCCTTTTCCCACCAGATGATAGAGCCATGCTCTGCAAACAGTTGGGCTACATGTTCAACCGTTTCCTCGGTCATGATTGGAGTCCCATCTTCCGCATAAAAGATTGGAAGAGGCACACCCCAGGCACGCTGACGAGAGATAACCCAGTCGCCACGGTCACGAATCATATTGTAAAGACGAACTTTCCCCCATTCAGAATGGAACTTGACTTTTTCGATTTCATCTAAGATATCCTGACGGAATTTTGATACAGAGGCAAACCATTGTGGCACTGCACGCCAAATGATTGGTTTCTTTGTCCGCCAGTCAAATGGATAAGAGTGAGAGATGTCTTCTTGCGCAAGGAGCAAATCGCCTAATTTCTCAATAACAGTTGGCACTACCTTGTCATAGAATTGCCCTTCAAAATCAGGACCTGCATTCTCCATCATGATACCACGCTCATTGACAGTAACTGCAACTTCTAAGCCATACTTAACCCCGACATGATAGTCGTCTTCACCAAATCCAGGTGCTGTATGGACAATCCCTGTACCAGAGTCAAGGGTAACGTGGTCACCATTTAAGACCAATTCATCCTGACCTTGATCCCACGGGTGTTCGGTCACGATCCGATCCAATTCTTGTCCTTTGTAGCTGGCAAGGACTTGCGGATTCTCCCAACCGAACCGCTCTGCTAGGCTGTTCAACAATTCGCCTGCCACGACAAATTTACGATCGTCATTTTCAGGCTGAACCACTACATACTCAAAGTCAGGACCCACGGTCAAGCCACGAGAAGCAGTAATGGTGAATGGGGTGGTAGTCCAAACGACGATATAGGTATTGGTATCCAATATTCCCTTACCATCTTTGACACGATTGGCATAGTAGAGAGAGGTGGAGACCAAATCATGATATTCGATTTCTGCTTCTGCAAGAGCCGATTCGGATGACCATGACCAATAAACGGGCTTGGCACCGCGATAGATATAGCCTTTCTTCGCCATTTCACCAAAGACACGGATCTGTGCTGCTTCATAGTCTGGTGTCAGGGTTACATAAGGATTGTCCCAATCGCCAGATATTCCTAGGCGTTTGAAGTCCTCCCGCTGTTTCTCCACTTGGCTAAGGGCATAGTCGCGACACATCTTGAGGTATTCAACCAAGTCCATCTCCTTACGCTTCACGCCTTGCTTAGCCAAAACTTGCTCGATTGGTAGACCATGCGTATCCCAGCCCGGAACGTATGGTGCATGGAAGCCAGACATCGACTTGGAACGGACGATGATGTCCTTTGAGATCTTATTCATGGCATGCCCAACGTGGATATTTCCATTAGCATACGGAGGGCCATCATGGAGGACAAATTGCGTTTTACCAGAATTTAATTCCTGACGCTTTTGGTAGAGTTTCGCCTCTTCCCATTCCTTTTGCCAAACAGGTTCTTTTGTTGGCAAGCCTGCGCGCATTGGAAAAGCTGTTTTTCCAAGATTAAGTGTTTCCTTTAGTTTCATAAGTGCTCCTTTTTTAGATTTCTAATGACATTACGATTTCATTGGTGGATAGGCCAGTCGACTGGAAGCCCAGACTTTCTAAAATTCCTCGCATCTTGTGATTTCCGACCACATAGCTGGTAATGAGACGTCTGCAAGCAGGATCCTTCTTTGCTCTTTGAATAACCCACTTCAAGGCCTCTGTGCCATAACCACGGTTCTGATAGGCTTGATCAATCATCAAATGCCAAATCAAGTAGCTCTCCTTATCCTCTTCTTTCAGCAATAAGAGAAAGCCGACTACTTGATTTCCTGCTAGAATAGCCAGAGGCTCAAGCTGGTACTTCTCACGATAGAGCCAGGCTTGGGCTAGCGAATAGAGATTGGAAGCCAAACGGCGCTCATCCCTTTTGGCGACCGATAGCTGGACAACTGCTTCAAAGGTTGTCTCATCTACTAATTTTAATCTTATCATCTTATATTATACTCGTCAAAAATCAACTTCTAGCCTTTTGACGCTAAAAAAACTTCCGCCAAAAAGGACGAAAGCTCGTGGTACCACCTTAGTTCAGATAGGCAGACTGCGCCTATCCCTCTTTTGCTCGTTAACGGAAAGCAAACCGTTTTCCCCTACTGACTTCAAGGAAAATGCAATAGAATGATCATCAGATAGCTAGGGAATGTAGGTCTTTCACCGTCACCTACTCGCTCGAAATATGACTATCTGATCCTGTTTCTATTATACTCTGCTATTCTTCTGTTGTTTCTTCTTGAATCTCTGCCTCTACCTGTGCGGCTTCTTGCTCAAGAGCTTCTGCTTGTCGGACTAATTCAGCTATTTCTTCTGCTGACATTTGACGTGTCACATCCAAATCATCTTCAGGCGTATCAACTGATTCAGACAAAGCCTCTTCCAATACTTCACGGAAGGCTTCATCACTCGTCTGTAAGTAAGAAGCAGTCGGACGTAAAATTTCTTCCCATTCTGGCGAATCAATCAGGGTCAACTGGCTCTCAACCGATGATTTGAGACGTTGATGGAAGACACGCGTCTTATTCTTCAACTCTTCTGTCTCAACTGCCACCTTTTTCGCATTGTCCGTCGCAAGGCGTAAAATATCATTGGCCTTATCTTTGGAGGCATTGAGCAAGGACTGTCCATCATATTCTGCCTGCTTGATAATGTTAGAGGCCTGTTCCTTAGCCGCAATCTTGACTTTTTCAGCTGTATCTTGTGCTAAGATAACAGACTGGCTAAGCGATTCTTTCAACTCATCAAAGTAAGCAAGGCGATCTCTCAAGGATTTGATTTCCATCTCCTGCTCATGGTTTTTCCTGACGAGCTCCTCATAATCATCGGTTACAATATCCAAAAACTCGTCTACTTCTTCTGGGTCATATCCTCTAAATTTAGTGCCAAATGTCTTATCTTTTAGCTCTAATGATGTAAGTACCATAATTCCCTACTTTCTAATAACTTCTATTTCTACTTTTACTTTACCGTGCTTGGAATACCCGATTATGTCTTTAATGCGAACTCGACCAAAACCTCTAACACTAACCAATTGTCCCACTTCTAGCAGCTTTCCTGCTTGCGTAACCGGAAGATAATCAATCTTCACCTGCTTGGCTTCAATCAATTGACTGGCGCTTGAGCGTCCCATTCGAAAAACAGTAGCAACTACCTTATCAAGCCGTAAGCTTAATACAAGAATCTGCTCAAGACTAGCTTCCAAGGAGCTTGTGAGCGTCACCGATTGGATAGCACATTCCTTAAAGCTGACAGGTGTCCGACCAATCTTCTGGACTTCAGTCAGTAAGAGGGGAACAAAGCGCTTATCCAGAAGAACATAGGTGTGTTCTTCTGTTAGAAGAATATCACCCAAGTACTGGCGCTGCACTCCCAAGCGATTGACCAAGGTTCCTAAAATTTGGGAATGGGTCAAGGTCGCATATTTTCGCGGATAAGAAACCTCGACCAGAGACATGTCAAAATCATCCTCGTCTAAGACATAGTAGTCCGGTGCGATAATGCCCCATGAATATTCTGTAACAATTAGGCTACGACTGGTCCAATAGTTTAATTGAAAATGAGCTGCAATAGACTGCGCTATCTCATCCTGTTTAGGATTCAAAAATGGAGTAAGTCGATAAGAATAGGTCCTATCTGCCTGCTGACAGAGATCAATAACCTTTTCAATAAATGCTTTTTCTTCCTTTGGAAAATGCTGGAATAATTGCTGATACGTTTGACTCATAGCTTAGAGATAAAAGAGCGAGGCCAAGATGCCGGACAAGAGATGAATCAAAAACAATACCAAAACAATGATCCAATCTAAGCCTAAAAACTGCAATTTAAATCGCTGGAAAGGCGCTAAAATCGGTCTGACAAGACTGGTAAGTAGGCGTCCAATCAAACTGTCATGGGCATTTGGAACCCAAGAAAGAAAGGCATAGGCAACCAAGATATAGGAATAAATCCGCAATACTTTCAATAGGAGTAAAATCACAAATGCCATAGTTCCTACCGTTTCATATCAAAGTCAAAAGATCCCTCTGATGCATAATGTGGAGCTGTTGAGCGCAACTCTTCCATATTGACGGTTACTTTCGCTGGGGTCAACAACCACATGGTATTGGATATCTTTTTCAAATTCCCTGAGAGGACTGAACGGGCTCCATCTAAGTAGTCAAGACAACGGCGAGCCTGGGTTTCAGACATGTGTTGGAAATCGATCAAGATACTAGCATCATCAATTAACAACTGCACAATTTCTGGTGCGTCTTCATACTTTTTAGGGTACTTAATATCAATTGTTGATTGACCACCTGTCACCGCCTTTTCAATCCGCTGTTCTTCCGGATGTCTTGCGACCGTTCTAGCGCTAGTATTCGCATGAGAACGCGTAAACTGCGAGCGTTCCACAGGTGCTTCTACCTCATGTGTTGGCATGGGAGCTACTCGCATCTTAGGTCCCTCGGTTTCTAATCCGTACGCTTCCTGCTCTCTATCATCTTCTATTTCAAAGTAGTTAATTATATTTTTAAATGTATCTTTAAAAGCCACGTTTCTCTTCCTTATTTAAAAAATGCTGTTCCAATACGGATAAAAGTTGCTCCGCAGGCAATAGCCTCTGCAAAATCACCACTCATTCCCATACTAAGTTCCGTAAAGGGCATACGGGGGAGCTTCCGAGCTGCCAATCGTTCCTGCAATTCTTTTGCTTCTGAAAAGATGTCCATCAGCTCTGCATGACTGGCTTCAAAAGGTGCCATGGTCATCAGACCGACAACTTCCACCTTATCAAGCAGCAACAACTGCTCCAAGACCTCATCTAGTTCTTCTACGAGAAATCCATGCTTGCTCGCTTCCTTAGAAATATTGACTTGCAAGAAGCATTTCACGGTCTTTTGGGCGCGCTTTTGGATCTCCTGCGCCAATTTGACCGAATCTAAAGCGTGAAAATAGTCGACATAGTCAATCACATCTTTTACTTTTCTTCTCTGCAAACTGCCAATCAAATGCCAAGTTAGGGGATAGGCAGATAGAGCATGATATTTCTCTAAAAATTTGTCTACACGATTTTCACCAATATGCTGAATCCCCGTAGAAACCAAGTCTTTAGTAATAGAGCTGTCAACATACTTGGTGACAGCTATTATATTGACTAAATCTTGAGAGCGATGCGCATCTTTCTTGGCTTGCTCAAGAGCAGCAAATACAGCATCTTTATTCTGTTGTAAATCCATCTTAACGATTTCTAAAGAATGGTGGAGTATCTAACTCGTCATCATCATCTTCCATCGCAAATTTTTCAACAGAAACAGTTGAATGAGTTGCATTTTCAGTCGGACGAAGAATGTTTTCACGACGCAAGTCCCATTGACCAAAGGCTGATGCTTTTGAAGCTGGAGCTTCTGCCTGTCCTGTTGGTTGTGAAGTAGGACGACCAATCGGTGCATAATCCACGCGTTGGCGTACTGTTTTTTCACCTGTTTCTTGGCGGACACCTGTTGCGACAACTGTCACACGGATTTCATCTTTCATGGTCTCATCAATCGAAGTTCCGAGCCAGATATTAACACCCTGACCAGCTGCTTGATGAACAATTTCTGATGCTTCTTCTGCTTCTGTCAATGTCATATCATAACCACCAGTTACATTGACAATGACATCATTTGCGCCGTCAATCGTTGTTTCAAGAAGCGGTGAGTAGATAGCCTTACGAGCAGCTTCCACAACACGCTCTTCACCTGAACCGATACCGATCCCCATGAGGGCATTTCCTTTGTTTTCCATCACTGTCTTCACATCAGCGAAGTCCAAGTTAATCAAACCAGGATTGGTAATCAGGTCTGTAATTCCTTGCACACCTTGGCGAAGGACATTATCTGCCTCGCTAAGGGCTTCTAAAAGCGGTGTTTTCTTGTCTACGATTTCAAGGAGGTTATTGTTTGAGATAATCAACAAGGTATCAACTTGTTCACGAAGACCTTCAATTCCTTCAACCGCAAAGCTACCGCGTTTGTTTCCTTCAAATCCGAATGGACGAGTAACAACTGCCACTGTCAAGGCACCCAAGCCTTTTGCGATCCGTGCGATCACAGGTGCAGCACCTGTACCAGAGCCACCTCCCATACCTGCTGTAATGAAGACCATATCTGCGCCTGTCAGTACATTGGTAAGGGCTTCTTCACTCTCTTCTGCTGCCTTACGACCAACTTCTGGCTGACCTCCAGCACCGAGTCCACGAGTCAATTTTGGACCTAATTGAATAACGGTTTCAGCTTTTGAGCTACTAAGCGCCTGAACATCTGTATTGGCTGCGATAAATTCAACACCCGAAACGCCTTCTTCAATCATGCGGTTAATAGCGTTTCCTCCGCCACCACCAACACCAATAACTTTAATGACAGCGCCATGAGCTGCTGCTGCTTCAAATGAAAATGTCATAGTTTTATCACCTTTTTCTTTACTTATTCAAACATGCTTCCAAACAAACCACGAATGCGATCTGTGATTTTCACTTTTGACTCATCCTCTCCTGACTCTGCATAAGAGGCATAAGGTCGGTCTTCAATTGGTTCGGAAGCAGCTTCTGTTGGAAGCTCTTTCGGAACTGGCTGAATCGCCGGACGAACTTTTGGTGTCTCAAATGGAATATCGATTGGTTTTTGTCGAAGTGTTGCCTCTCCATTCACAGCTGATTGGGCAATCATTTCAACTTCATCTAGGCTACCCACATACTCCACCAAACTGATCACATGGGCAAAGGCTGGATTGCGGATACCGATCTGATTTGGTACGTATAACTTGGTCGGAACTCCAAAAATTTCTTGGGCAAGTTCAGTAATGCCAGGCAATACCGCTACACCACCGACCAGGACGATTCCACCTGGCAAGTCCAAGGCGCGTGTCCGCTCTAGGTCTTGTTTTACGCGAGCAAAGATTTGACGCAAACGAGCAGAAATCACTTCTGACAAGTAGCGCTCAGTCACTTCAACTGGAGCTGATTCTCCAATTACCTCGACCATGAATTTTTCTTTTTCGCTGGCTTCTTGTGGGTAGGCAATTCCGTAATTGAATTTCAAGTTTTCCGCAATGCTTTGAGAAGTTGTCAATACCTTGGAAATATCCTTGGTGATGTAGTCGCCACCTTCTTGATAAATATTGGTGTATTGCAATTCTTGACCGCGCATCACTGCAACGGTTGTCTGTCCCCCACCTAGGTCGATAACGATCGCACCGAACTCTTTTTCACCTTCGTTAAGAACAGAACGCGTCAATGAAAGTGGAGAGATAACAACATTTTCTACTTGCACACCCGCACGTTCAACTGTCTTGCGTAAGTTGTGGAGGATGGTACGCGGACCAGTATAGAGCATTCCACGCATTTCAAGGCGAATCCCCATCATCCCACGAGGGTCTTTGATCCCTTGGAAGCCATCTACCACAAACTCTTCGGGGATAAAGGAAATGACTTCACGTTCTGGAGTCATGCTCTTGGTCAAGGCTGATTTCACAACATTTTGTACATCTAAGTCTGTAATTTCTTGCGAATCTGTCGTCACTGGAATCATGCCTTGGGTCGGCTCGATTTGGAGGAGGTTTGCTGGCAAGCCAACATTTACCTTATCAATTCGGATGCCTGCTTTTTCTTCGGCTTGTGCAAGCGCTGTTTTAATCGCATTTGCAGCTACATCAATATTGACAATAATTCCATCTTTCACGCCTGAGCTTTTGACATTGCTCACGCCAATCACATTCATTTCGCCTTCTACATACTCTGCAACCAAGACTTTAACGGAGCTTGTACCGATATCTAATCCCGTAAAAAAGCCATTTCTAGCCATCCTGTCAGTCCTCTCTTACTTCTCAAACTTCTTAAGAATTTTTAGTTCAATGTTTTATAATATAATTATTCACTCTTCATTATACCATACAATATTAAAAAATGGTGATAGAAAAGCTTTTTTCTGTTATTTTTTCTCTATTTTGCATAGCTAAATGCACCGACCTCCATGTCCACGACGCTAGGGACAGAAAGTCGCTTGGCTATATTAGAGTAATAGGGGAGTTTTGTATCTATCTCGCTGAGAGGAATCAGCAGGGTATGCTCATCGTACATGGACATCGTCAGCAGGTCAGCGGTTACCTTACTGGGGGTCAACTCGATACTCTTGATGTTGCTAAGTAAGGCTGCATCAATCGGCGCTAATTGTAGCGCAAGTTGCTTGACCAAGTCTGTGTCTGCCATGTCGATAAGGGTGTAACGCTCCGGCAAGGCTTCGCTTGTAATTGCTGTCTCTGAAATGTTTCCGCTTGATAGGACTAAGCGATAGCTTTCCTTTTCTTTTAAATAACCCACTTCGGTAAACTCTTCCACATGGATGGTAAAGCGATTTGGAAATTGGAAAGTTATTTTATCTGATTTGACAATGTTGCTACTGTTTTTGATATTGGCTTCGATATTTTTTGTCTGCAACAGGGTTGTCAAGGCGTAATCCTTTTCTGAAATCTTGCTATAAGCCAGAACCGTCTCCCTGTCAAGGCGTTGATTGCCAACGACCTCAATCTTCTTTTCCTTGCTCAAAGGACTGATAAAATAGACTGCGAGCAATATCCCCATGAGGGCAGCCGCAATGACTGGACTGGCTAGTAACAAGGCTCTGCGTGGAAGCGGGAGACGCGTAGCTGCTCGCCCCGACTCTGGCTTCTCTGAAGAAGGTTCAAGGCGGTCCAGACCTTTGGCTTTGGTCTTTTCTCCTTTTTCTTTCTTGGTAGACTGAGAATGAGGGGCAGGAGCTTGTGCTTCTGGCTTTTCCTCCACTTTTTCTGATGTCGCTTCTTTCTGGCTCGCCAAATAAGCCTGATGCCGTTCTTTCCATTGAGTAAGAAAATCACTTTCTTCGTCAGGTTCGGTCTCAGATACTTGTTCTTCCACTTGGCTTTCCGCTTTTTCCTGTTCTTCTTGCGGGGCTTGCTTGTCTTCTTCCAAGGAGTCCTTTTCCGTCATTCTATGCCTTTCTATCTATATCTGCCTTCAATAATTGATAAAAATGATCAATTGTTTGAATCTCTGACGACTGCGCCATGCGCTCGATATAGCCTTCTTTTTCTTTCAATAACTGCTCCACTGCTTCAAACAAGGTTTCAAGCGTGAGCTTGCTTTCATCCAACTGTTTAGCATAGCCTTTTTCTTCAAAATAACGGGCATTTTCCAGCTGATCTCCACGGCTAGCTTGACGCCCTAAAGGGACAATCAGATGCAACTTTTGCATAGCAACCAACTCAAAAATCGTATTTGAGCCACCGCGAGTAATGACCACATCTGCTTCATTCATCAAGGGTTGGTACAAATCCGTCACATAGTCTACTCGGTATAAGTGTGGTGACAATTGATTGAGGTTGCTATCTCCTGTTAGATTGATGATGTTAAAGCGCTCGGTCAACGCCGTTTGATGCTGGCTAATCAAGTCGTTAAAGACCTTTGCACCTCCTGATCCACCTACAAATAGTAGAGTTGGGAGATTGCCATCAAACTGGTTAAGAATTTCAGGAAGCTGAATCGGGGTGACATTTTTCGTAGAAGCCACTTTTGTCACGGCACCCACATGCTTGACCTTGCCTAAATCAGCGCTCTGCTCAAAGGTACTATACATGGTTGTCGCAAATTTGTAAGCAATTTTATTGGCCAAGCCCATGGACAAGTCCGATTCATGAATAAAGACAGGAATGCCTAGTAGACGAGAGGCAATAACTGGTGGAACGGATACAAAGCCACCTTTTGAAAAGAGGGCTTGCGGACGAATCGCTAATAAAATCGCAAGCGATTGGACAATTCCCCATGCCACCTTAAACACATCAAGAAGATTTTGCCATGAAAAATAGCGGCGCAATTTACCAGTTGCAATCCCATGAAACTGAACGTCTAGTCCTGATTGGAGAAGTTGCTGGTACTCAATTCCCTTACGGTCACCGATATAATGCACTTCCCAGCCATCCTTGAGAAATCGCGGAATCAACAGGAGGTTCAAGGTCACATGACCGACCGTTCCGCCTCCTGTAAAGACTATCTTTTTCATATATTACTCATTTCCCTTCAATTCCTCAATGGTCTTGAGGAAACTATCACCACGGACTTCAAAATTAGCATACATATCCCAGCTAGCATTGGCAGGACTAAGGAGGACAATGTCTCCCTCTGTCGCCAGCTGATAAGCCTTTCTGGTAGCGTCCGCCACATCTTGAGCATCCGTATAAGGCACCGCAGCCTTGGTAGCTGCGCGCTTGACACGGGGAGCAGACTCCCCCAGAATAACCATGTGTTTCAATCCGATCAAATCTGGTACCAGTTCATCAAATTCATTGCCACGATCAAGCCCACCTGCAATCAAAATGACCCTTGCATTCTCAAAACCAGACAAGGCTTTTTGTGTTGCTAAAATATTAGTAGATTTACTGTCGTTATAGAAGGTCACACCCTCGATTTGACCTGCGTCTTGCAGACGGTGCTTGACCCCTCCAAAAGTAGAGAGCGCCTCTTGAATCGCCTGATTGCTAACGCCCATCACCTTGGCAACTGCGATCGTCACAAGAGCATTCTCAACATTGTGACTACCCGGTACACCGATTGCATCAGCAGCCATGATGTGCTCCCCCTTAAAGTAGAGCTGACCGTCTGCTGCATAGGCACCGTCAACAGCTTCTTGGGTCGAAACAGGAACCACTTGCGCCTTGGTCTGGTCAGCCAGCGACCGTGCAATTTCCTGATCGATATTGAGAATGACAAAGTCTTCTTCCGTCATCTGCTCTTGAATCCGCCATTTGGCTGCCACATATTCTTCAAACGAACCGTGGTAGTCGATATGGGTCGGCATCAGATTGGTAACAACTGCAATATGGGGCTGGAAACTTTCGGTTCCCATAAGTTGGAATGAAGACAGCTCCATGACCAGAACATCACTTGCCCCTGCTTCTTGAGCAACCTCTGAAGCAGGAAAACCAATATTTCCACATAGTTTGGCGGATCTTTGACCCTGATTGAGAACATCAGCAATCATCGTCGTGGTCGTTGTTTTCCCATTTGAACCAGTAATACCAATAATGGGAGCTTCTGATACAAGATAGGCTAGCTCCACCTCTGTCCAGACAGGTATCCCTTTTTCAAGGGCTTTTTCTACCATGGGATTATCATAGCGAATCCCTGGATTTTTCACCAACAGGGCAAAGTCTTCCTCCAATAATTCCAAGGGATGGCTGCCACAAATCACGCGGATACCCGCTTCTAAGAGGGCTTGGGCAGTTGGATTTTCTTCAAATGGCTTGCCATCATTGACAGTAACGATCGCACCCAATTGATCCAATAAACGCGCTGCTGCCTCACCAGACTTAGCAAGTCCTAGAACTAAGACTTTTTTATTTTCAAATCGTTTTATCTGCTGCATATTCCTACCATACTTTCTATACCTAGCCTACCTATTTTACCTTGAACGCGCTCCTTTTTCAAGCGAAAGTAAAAAAAGATAGAAGATATAGCCGTTTGGTTGACGTTTCGTATTAGGCAATGTGTCGTAGGTAGTTGAAGCAAAAAGATAGGAGAGCCTTTGACACGAGCGCTACTCGTTCTATCTCCAACCTTCAACACTCTATTCCTTGACTGGGTGACACGAGTTACACTCGTTTTATTTCCAACCTACAACAGTCTATTCCTAGACTGTTTGACACGAGTTACACTCGTTCTATCTCCAACCTTCAACAGTCTATTCCTAGACTGTTGAAGCAACTCACTGACAAAAAAACTCTAGTTCACAATGATATACTCCCCATATAGTGGACAGTGAAAAAACAAAAATTCACTAGACACTATATGGGGAGTTTTCACATGTCCAAAAGAAGTCCAAAATCAGTAGAAGAAAAGTTAGAAATTGTTTGCTTATTCCTTAACCAAGAACAGTCACTTACCCAACTCAGTAAACAATATCAGGTCGATCATCAAACAATCCAGTCTTGGAAAATGAAATATGAGAAGTTCGGTATCGATGGTCTTAAGGAGAGTCGAACTTGGAAACACTACCCGTCTGAGTTAAAAGAACAAGCTGTTCAAGACTATCTAGCTGGTAAAGGTTCCTTAAGAGATATCTGTTCAAACTATCATATCTCTGACACTTATGTTCTCAGAAGCTGGATAAAACGGTATACTAGTGGTGAAGAATTAACATCCACAAGTAAAGGACACAGCCGTATGAACAAAGGACGCAAGACCACATTTGAAGAACACAAAGCTAGAGTTTTTTATTTATCTTTGAACTGAATGATGGTGGAGCTTTCTGCTCCTGTTTTCATGGGCTAGACGCTCTCCAGATGATAGCTTCCTAGCGGTAGCGATAGGGTCTTCTCCCTGAAGAAATCTTTGGTTTTTCTGGCTTATCCAAAAAATAGATATCCCGCATGGCCCATAAACCCACCACAACCATTCCAATTACAAGCCACATTTCTGGCGGAGACTGTAAAATCTTCAGTAAGCCCAGCAACAAGGCAATCAAGAGACCGACGACAACAAAGACTGCAGCGACCACATTCATCGTCCCCTTGATATTGCTCGGTGCCACAAAAATGTAGAACAGTACCAACATAATGGCAACAATCAGATAAAACATAGGCCTAGCCCTCTTCGGCTGCTAGTTTTTTCTTCTTAGCGGCTTTGTCACGCTCTGCCTTATTTAAGATTTGCTTGCGCAAACGGATTGATTCTGGTGTGACTTCCATATACTCATCGTCGTTCAAGAACTCAAGTGATTCTTCCAAAGTCAAGATACGCGGTGTTTTGATCACAGCTGTTTGGTCCTTAGTTGCTGAACGGACATTGGTCATGGCTTTAGCCGTTGTAATATTAACCGTCAGGTCATTTTCACGAGAGTTTTCTCCGATAATCATCCCCTCGTAGACTTCTGTACCCGGATTAACGAAAATCGTACCACGTTCTTCAATACGCATGATAGAATAGGTCGTTGCTTTTCCTGCGTCAATGGAGACCAAGGCACCGCGGTGACGACCACCGATTTCCCCCGGAACGACTGGAAGGTATTGGTCAAAGGTATGGTTCATGATTCCGTAGCCACGGGTCATGGAAAGGAACTCAGTTGAATAACCAATCAACCCGCGAGCTGGAACAAGGAAAACCAAACGAGTCTGGCCATTGCCTGTCGCCTGCATATCAAGCATTTCACCCTTACGTTCAGACAAACTTTGAATAACGGAACCCTGGTATTCCTCAGGAGTGTCAATCTGCACGCGCTCAAATGGCTCCATTTTTACGCCATCCACTTCCTTGATGATCACTTCTGGACGTGAAACTTGGAGTTCATAGCCTTCACGACGCATGGTTTCAATCAAGATTGATAAGTGCAATTCACCACGACCCGATACTGTCCATTTATCTGGTGAATCTGTCGCATCAACGCGAAGCGATACGTCTGTCTGCAACTCAGCTAAAAGGCGTTCTTCGACTTTACGAGAGGTAATCCATTTTCCTTCACGACCTGCAAATGGTGAGTTGTTTACAAGGAAAGTCATTTGCAGAGTAGGCTCATCAATCCGAAGCACTGGCAGTGGCTCAATAGCATCCGTAGGGGTAACAGTCTCCCCAACAAAGATGTCTTCCATACCAGAAACAGCAATCAAGTCTCCCGCTTTAGCTTCTTGGATTTCCTTGCGTTCAAGACCGAAGAAACCAAAGAGTTTGGTCACGCGGAAGTTCTTTGTTGTCCCATCCAATTTAGAGAGGGTTACTTGGTCACCGACTTTGACAGTTCCACGGAAGACGCGACCGATACCGATACGACCGACAAAATCATTGTAGTCTAGAAGTGACACTTGGAATTGCAAAGGCTCATCCGAGTTGTCCACTGGAGCTGGAATATGCTCGATGATGGTATCAAAAATAGGTGCCATTGTCTCTTCTTGCTCTGCTGGATTGTCAGAAAGAGAAGATGTCCCATTGATGGCTGATGCATATACTACTGGGAACTCCAACTGGTCATCATCTGCTCCCAACTCGATAAAGAGTTCCAAGACCTCATCCACCACTTCTGCTGGTCGAGCAGATGGCTTATCAATTTTATTCACCACAACGATCGGCGTCAGGTTTTGCTCCAAGGCTTTCTTCAACACAAAACGTGTCTGTGGCATGGTGCCTTCATAGGCATCAACGACAAGGACAACCCCGTCAACCATTTTCATAATCCGCTCAACTTCTCCCCCGAAATCCGCGTGCCCGGGTGTGTCCATGATGTTGATGCGCGTGCCGTTGTATGCCACCGCTGTATTTTTTGCAAGAATGGTAATCCCACGCTCTTTTTCAATATCGTTTGAATCCATCGCACGCTCATCCAACTGCGTACGCTCGTCGAGCGTTTGAGATTGTTTTAACAACTCATCCACCAAGGTTGTTTTTCCATGGTCAACGTGAGCAATGATTGCGACATTCCGAATATCATTTCTTAAATTTGTCATATCTGCCTCTACTTTGTTTAGTTTAACTAAAAAAGTATACCACAGATTTCCATAAAAAGCACTGATAAGCTAATTGTAAGTGTTTTCTTAATCATTTTCCCTAGATCCACGAGAAGAATTAGGAGTAGGGCTATCGTTCAAGAAATCTATCCGAACACGAACCTTTCTTCTCTAGTCAACCTTTGATGGTAAATAGAGGATGAGCTGCTAATAGCTGATCCAATTTTATAGCCGTTTCATACTCGTCAAAAATCAAAATCTGACGTCGTTAACTCGCCTTGCTATACTCCATAAAAATAGGAGGTTGCTCCCTGCAACCTCTCATTTCACTTCTTCTGCCCTCCTATTTTTGCTATCAGTAGTTCATAAGCAAAAATGAAAAGGCGAGGCTTATCTAACTTGGAATAAAATCACCAGAGTTTTTTTCCGAAATCACACCCCTGTCTCACTGTCTCAAGCCATGGTATCGATCGTATACTTCTTGCTTTTTGAGTTGGTAGCGTTTGGCTACTTCTTTGATCGCCTGATTTGGCTTAGAACCTGCTGCGATTAAGCGATCCACCTCTGCTACCAAGTCTAAATCGTCAGCATCACACGCCCCGCTTCCCTCATGCCCCGACACAATGATAAGGCATTCTCCTTTTAGGGGATTGTCAGCAATAAAATCAATCACTTCACTGATGTGACCGCGTTGGTATTCCTCGTACAATTTTGTCAATTCCCGAACAACGACAACAGAGCGATCTCCGTACACAGCCTGCATATTTTCCAACGTTGCCTTGACCCGATGCGGTGATTCGTAGAAGATCTGCGTTTCAGGATAATTCTTTTTTTCCTCAAAAAAGGATTGTTGCTGACCTGACTTTCGGGGTAAAAATCCATAAAAAAGATGTGGCTGGGGCACCAGACCGGAGGCAATTAAAGCTGTAATCCCCGCAGATGCACCCGGTAGTGCAACGACTGGAATGTTTTCGGCAATCGCAGCCTTCACCAAGTCATGCCCGGGATCCGAAATGCTCGGAAGTCCCGCATCAGATACTTGGGCAATAGACTTACCAGAGCGCAATAGATCGAGCAAAAGAGGAATTTTCTCATAGGCATTGTGGTCATGAAAGGAAATCTGACGCGTCTCAATCTCAAAATGCTTGAGCAAGAGGCCTGTATTGCGCGTGTCTTCTGCCGCAATAATGTCCACTGCCTTTAGGGTTTCCACAGCCCGAAAGGTCATGTCCTGAAGATTGCCAATCGGGGTTGGAACCAAGTATAAGGTTCCATAGGACAAGGAATGTTTAACTGATTTTTGAATCTGCATGCTTACTCTCTATTCAATAATTCTAAACAAAACATACATGGCTCATCATTGTCCCTACGTTGTCCGTAGGAAAAGGTACAGATATGAAAGCCATCTTCGTAGATATTTTCTAAATTTTCCTTTCCAAAATTCGCCGTCCGCGTCTGCTCTCGATCATCTTTTTCCAAGCGTTCCCGCAATTTGGAATTTTCTAAACGCAAATCGGTATTTTCTTCAATCACACCCCGCAGGTGCTTCTTAATCGCCTCTACCTCTGCAAGCGTAACAAGCAGATTTTGAGAAAAACCATCTAAAGCATCAAAAATCTCTTTCTTATCCATTCTCCAACCTTTCACTAAGATACGAGAGCGTTAAACGAGCAAAGCAAAAATAGGAAATCTGATGCAGAAATTAGAGGGAGTTTGCTTCGCAAACTTCTATTTCCCGCCTCCAAAGGTATCCCATACCTTTGGAGCTAGGAAGATTTATACCTAAAGGTAGCCATACCTGTAATCAGCTGAAGCTGAAACAGTTATGTC
>NZ_MSJL01000046.1 GCF_001921825.1 Streptococcus acidominimus | reverse complement strand
TTGCGTGGACGACCTCCTTGACGATGTTGACGTTGGTAAGCTACATTGAGACAGGTAAGCATTTCTTGAAAGGTCTCTTTTTGAACACCTATGAGAAGTTTGAAGTTCTCTGAACTGAGTTTTTGAGCTTTTTCATACATGGTTTCCATACAAATAGTATATCACATTTGGTTACCGAACAAGTCTATTTGTCAACGTTGCAATGAGACAACATAAAAAATTAAAAGGAGGTATTCATGATGAATACACAAACGATCTCACAGTTCGATATTTTAGACACTGAACTACTTGAAACGGTTGAGGGTGGATACTCTGGTAAAGATTGTCTTAAAGATATGGGAATATATATGTTATCTGGAGCTGGAAGCGGGGCTATGTGGGGAGCACCAGTAGGAGGAGTTGGAGCAGTTCCAGGTGCATTTGTTGGAGCACATGTTGGGGCAATTGCTGGAGGTTTTGTCTGCATGGGTGGAATGATAGGTAATAAATTTAACTAACTAAGGAGGTATACCATGAAACAGCATGAAGATTTTCATATTTTATATGATCTTGACTTGGAAAGTGTATATGGTGGTGAAATTAATTGGGGGTCAGTTGTGGGACATTGTATAGGCGGAATTATCATTGGTGCAGCATTTTCAGGAGGTTTGGCGGCTGGAGTAGGATGCGTTGTTGGTAGTGGAAAGGCAATTATCGGTGGATTATAGAAGTATTTTATCGCTTTTACTATTCATAGTTCCCCTTGTATTTATATTGGTTGGTATTAGAAAGAATAATCGAAAGCTAGTAATTGCTGGCGTAGCTCCACTCATTTATCTATTAAGCAGTTATCTTTTTAAATGGATTTTTGGGTGATTGAATTATTCTCTTTAATAGGCTGATTTCAAAATTTTTCAATTGGATAATACGATATGAATATGACCCTGCCTATCCTGCACCAGTTTTGCCATGTAGATAGTCGTGATTGGAAATAGAAATATGGATAACCAATGGTTGATTGAGAGCAAAGTCAACTATTGGTTATCTCATTTTGTGGGAAATGAGAGTGATGATTCCAGTATAAGGAGCAAGTTATGGTAGATAAAGGAAAATATGTTACATTTGTGGTGCTACTCCCGATTGTATTTGGCGTCATGAGATATATGATTAATCAAGGGAATTATCACCATCATGAACTAGTATTTATTATTTTTTGTACGATTTTCTTGTTTTTTTGTATAAAATATACAAAAAAGGATGGAGTAATTTCTCTTACTAGGTTAGAAAAAAGGCACGTACTTCAAGTTTTGCTATTTTTGCTCTTAGATATAGTAGCTCTTAGTATCTATGCGAGTATTTTTCCAGTTTCATCAGGTGCGTCGAGTGGTTTTGCTGCTGATAGAGTGGATGGTTATAGTCTTTCTCTCATACTATCAGTTGCCGTTTTTGCACCTATTGAGGAGGAGCTCTGTTTGAGAGGGTTTGTCCAAAAAGGAATCTTTCAAAATTCTTGGCTGGGTATCATTCTGACTTCTTCTATATTTTCTTATTTACATAGCCCCTTTGATGTAGTGTCATTCTTATTTTATGCACTATCAGGCTTCATTTTGGGTCTTTCTTACAAATGCAGCGACAATTTACTCGTTCCGATTTTAGTGCATGGGGGCTATAATAGCTTTGTGCTGTTGATGTCGTTCATTTAGATATAGGCTTTCATTAACAAAGTCAAAAGCTCATACTCTTTGAAGATTAAAACGATACTTTGTCAACTTATCTTGATGAACCCTAGTTGCGTTTCCTCGTCTATTTTTGATTTTCTTTGAGTATCAGAATGTGGCGATAGATGTTTAAGCTATTGTACTAGGATGTCATTTCTAACTATCCTGCTGATTAAGCAGACTAGCAAAGCATTTATAATAAATCAAGAAACCTTAAAATTCAAAGGGTTGAATGATAGTCTCACATAGCTACTATTCCCATTTAGGAAGATTCAATGACTGTTCAGGAGATGGAAATCATAGTGTTGTAAGTAAGTGATATACTGTGTTTGTCAAAGTTGCAGCGGGATAACATAAAAAATAAGGAGGTATTCATTATGAATACAAAAGTAATGGAACAATTTAATACCTTAGAGCCAGAAGCTCTAAGCCAAGTTGAGGGATCCGGAGTTCCGTATGGTTGGTATTCACCATTTAGCTCTATCAGCGATAATATCATCTGCCGTAATGGTTATCGTTATACTACGGCGAATATGAATAATGGAAATTGTAAAGTCAATTGGTCTAATATTGTTGGAAATGTAGTAAATAATATGGCTTCTTCTATAGGTGATTTGCATAATCCATTACCTTAAATAATAAGGAGGCGACATGAAAGAGATACAAAAAGAGGCCTATTCTTTGATAAATGAACTCTATATAGTTTTTCAGGGAATGTCTCAGCCTGTTCATTATGATACACTTAAATTTCAAGAGAACATACAGGAGATACTAACAGTATTAAAAAATAGTAAATCTGTAGACAATGTCCTGTTGATAGCCCTTGAAAAATTTTATCAACGAACGAGCCGTTTGATTGGCATCAGTTCCTTAGAGGTCAGTGAAGAATTGAAAAAAGCTTGGCGCCGATATGATCAATTTCATTATCGTCAGGTGAAGCCCAATTTAAAACTATACGGTCCTGTGGGGATGCTGTAAATGCTAGGAGCTTAAAAATAAGTTAGAAAATCATGCCAGAACGTAGATAGTCCTATCAATGATAGAGGCATTAAAGACAGTATGAACAAAGCTCCTAGAAATCTTGAGTGTATATGACTTCTAGGAGCTTTGTGATAATCAGGTAAAGAAAAAATTGGTTACAATCGATATCAAGTAGGGGAAGTTTTCAACATGAAGAAAAATGCAGTAACATCATTATTATACAGCTTGGCGGTTTTCGCTACGTTTGGAACAAGCCTTGTACGAGCAGAAAGTGCGGAAGTGCTTACAACGGCTATACAACCTGTTGCCGAAGTTCCCGCAACTGATTCAGCGGCTATACAACCTGTTGCCGAAGTTCCTGCAACTGATTCAGCGGCTATACAACCTGTTGCCGAAGTTCCCGTAACTGATTCAGTGGCTACTCAACCAGAGACTACAGAAGTCATTGAAGCATCACCCGTAGAAGTAACCGTTGAGGAATATGGAGCGAATGTTGCGGATTTTAAAAAAGTTAGCATAGAAGATGTTCGTCATGCTTTTACAGAAGACAATCTTGAACATACCTTTTACTTTGGTCGCGGTAGCTGCTACTATTGTCGTCAATTTTCACCAGAATTAAAAGAGTTTAACCAACTTATTGAGAATCGTTTAGAATATTATGATACCGATGGTGAAGATTTTGATGACGCTGCTAAAGAATTTGTTTTTCAAACAATCGGCATTCCAGGAACACCTACTGTTTTATATATAAAAAATGGTAGACCTCTATCAGGTTGGGTAGGTGGAGGAATCACTCCACAGCAGCTGTATACGCACCTCTATCTTGGTCATTCATCCAATGAGAATGAAATGAAAGATGAGCAACCAATACCGAATGAATCTGGTCAAAAGGCAGGAGAAAAGGAGTTGGTAGATACTGGAAAAAGTAGTGCAGGACAAGTTTCTACAAAAGAAATCGAACGTTCCGATACGATTGTATCTTTAGATACTGTCATTTCTTCTCAAACAGGTATAAAAAGAAAAGAAGTAATTCCTACCAATACGGTAGAATCAGATCATTTTCCTCCCTCTACTGCAGTAACGAATGCGTCATCTGAAGCTATGAAGATGAAGGCAGCTACGTTACCTAAAACAGGTGACAAGCAGTCTGAGAATTTGGTACAGTTGGGAATTGTACTCTATCTGTTCTTACTGTTGACTGGACTGAACCATTTGGAACATGAGAAGGAATAGATTACTTGTGATGAATGTTGGGGACGGTTCCTTCTCAACTTTCTGGTTTTCTTAAATTTGATTTCTATCTGAATAGCACAAAAAAACAGTCCAGAGGACTGTTTTTTCACGAGCTAAGAAATAAGAAAGCGAGTTAAGTCCAGAGGACTGTTTTTTCACGAGCTAAGAAATAAGAAAGCGAGTTAAGTCCAGAGGACTCTTTTATCGTATTCTTATAAACCATAGAGGTAATCATCGTCCTGCATGGCTTCGACGGTACCGAGTAGGTAGCCGTTTCCGACTTGGGAGAAGAAGTCATGGTTGGAGGTCCCCGTTGAGATACCATTCATGACAATCGGGTTCACATCATTAGCTGAATCAGGAAAGAGCGGATCTTGCCCTAGATTCATGAGAGCCTTATTAGCATTGTAGCGAAGGAAGGTCTTGACCTCTTCTGTCCAGCCAAGGTCATCATAGAGACTTTCTGTATAACCTTCTTCATTTTCATAGAGTTGGTAGAGGAGGTCATACATCCAGTCGCGGAGTTTGCCTTGCTCCTCTTCGGACAACTCGTTAAAACCAAGCTGGAACTTATAGCCGATATAGGTTCCGTGTACGGATTCATCACGGATAATGAGCTTGATGATTTCAGCAACGTTTGCGAGCTTATTATTTCCTAGGTAGTAGAGCGGCGTGAAGAAACCAGAGTAAAAGAGGAAAGTTTCCAAGAAAACGCTGGCAACCTTTTTCTCTAATGGTGTACCTGTTTCGTAAATTTCATTGATGATTTGAGCCTTGCGTTGGAGGTACTCATTGCTGTTGGTCCAGTCAAAAATCTCATCAATTTCAGATTTAGTATTAAGGGTTGAAAAGATGGAAGAGTAGGATTTAGCATGGACAGATTCCATGAACTGGATATTATTATAGACAGCTTCTTCATGCGGTGTCCGAATATCTTGACGAAGCGCCTGAACCCCTGTTTCAGATTGGAGGGTATCAAGAAGGGTCAATCCCCCAAAGACTTTTCCAACCAAGTCTTTTTCTTTTGCGCTTAATTTACGCCAGTCATCCAAGTCATTTGAGAGCGGAATACGGGTGTCAAGCCAGAATTGCTCGGTCAGTTTTTCCCAGGTTGACTTATCAATCACATCTTCAATAGTATTCCAGTTTATGGCTTTGTAGTAGGTTTCCATAAGTATCACTTTCTATTACAGTATTCAGACCATTATACCATATTTTAAATACTCTTTGAAAATCAAAAGGATAGTGGTCTTTGCAAAAAGAGAGGGAGTGGGATTCTTCACGATTTCTCAGAAATCAGATCTCCACTCCGGTCTATTGATTAAATCACACAGCTTTCGCATTGGTTTGCGCCAACTTCTTCTCCGTCATCTGTAAAGGTACGGACGTAGTAGATGGATTTGACGCCTTTATTGAAGGCATAGTTGCGCAAGATGGAAAGGTCGCGTGTCGTCTGTTTATTTTCAGTTTTCCATTCGTAGATGCCTTGAGGAATATCACTCCGCATGAAGAGGGTGAGCGATAGCCCTTGGTCGACATGCTCTGTTGCGGCAGCATAGACATCAATGACCTTTCGCATGTCCATATCATAGGCAGATTTATAAAATGGAATCGTTTCAGTTGCAAGTCCCGCCGCTGGATAGTAGATCTTACCGATTTTCTTTTCTTGGCGTTCTTCAATCCGTTGCGTAATCGGGTGAATCGAAGCAGAGACATCATTGATATAGCTGATAGATCCGTTTGGAGCAACCGCTAGACGGTTTTGGTGGTAGAGACCATCTGCCTGTACCTTGTCACGGAGCCTTGCCCAGTCCTCACCGCTTGGTATAAAGATTCCCTCAAAGAGTTCTTTAACACGAGGAGAGTGTGGCTGGTAGTTACCGGTACTATATTTATCAAAGTAAGAACCATCCGCGTATTTTGATTTTTCAAAGTTGTGGAAACTTGTCTTGCGTTCGCGGGCAATGTTGTTTGATTCAACCAAGGTCCAGTAGTTGAGCAACATAAAGTAGATGTTGGTAAATTCAACGGCTTCGGCTGACCCGTATTCAATCAAATGTTGTGCAAGGAAGCTGTGCAAGCCCATTGCTCCAAGCCCGATTGAGTGCGCTTGACGATTGCCGTGTTCAATTGATGGAACGGCTGAAATATGTGAATGGTCTGTTACATAGGTCAGAGCGCGTGTCATGGTACGGATAGAGCGCCCAAAGTCAGGCGATTTCATGAGGTTGACAATGTTGGTTGAACCAAGGTTACATGACACGTCTGTCCCCATCTTGAGGTACTCTTGGGAATCGTTTAATTTGCTTGGTACCTGAACTTGGAGAATCTCCGAACAGAGATTTGACATGATAATCTTCCCGTCCACAGGATTGCTACGGTTGGCTGTGTCAATATTGATGACATAAGGATAGCCAGATTCTTGTTGGAGTTTGGAAATTTCAGTCTCCAAGTCGCGAGCCTTAATCTTGGTCTTGCGAATGTTTGGATTCGCGACCAATTCATCATATTTTTCGGTAATATCGATATAGCTGTATGGCACACCGTATTCCCGTTCAATCGAGTATGGACTAAAGAGATACATATCCTCATTCTGACGAGCTAACTCGTAGAACTTATCTGGAATGGTGATCCCAAGAGAAAGCGTTTTGACACGCACCTTCTCGTCAGCATTCTCTTTCTTAGTAGACAGAAAGGCGATAATGTCTGGATGGAAGACATCAAGGTAGACTACACCAGCGCCCTGACGTTGTCCCAATTGGTTGGAGTAAGAAAAGCTATCTTCAAACAGCTTCATGACAGGAACGACCCCTGATGCAGCTCCCTCATATCCTTTGATTGGTGCACCGGCTTCCCGTAGATTGCTGAGGGAAATCCCGACCCCGCCACCGATACGAGAGAGTTGAAGGGCAGAGTTGATGGAACGTCCGATCGCATTCATATCATCAGTCACCTGAATTAGGAAACACGATACCAATTCCCCGCGGCGTGCGCGCCCAGCATTCAAGAAACTTGGAGTCGCAGGCTGGTAGCGAAGATGAATCATTTCATTTGCCAAGTCCATAGCCAGCTCCTCGTTGCCCTCTGCAAAATAAAGAGCATTGAAGAGTACACGATCCTCCATGCTTTCTAGGTAGTAGGCACTGTCGTTGGTCTTGAGGGCATACTGATTATAGAACTTATAGGCTGCCATGAACGATTTGAAACGGAAGTTCTGATCCTTCAAGAATTGTGCCAGCTTTTCAATAAAAGCAGGGCTATACTGTTCCAAAAAGGCTTGCTCAAGATAATTTTCTTCTACTAAGTAGTGGATTTTCTCTGTAATGCTAGCAAAGGGTTTGGTATTTGGCAGTACATTTTCCTTGAAAAAGGCTTTGAGGGCTTCTTGATCCTTATGAAGCGGGATTTGTCCATTGACTGGACGGTTGATTTCATTATTAAGACGGAAGTAGGAAACATTCCCTAATTCTTTCAAACTCATACAGTAACTCTTTCTATGTTTTTCAATGGTAGATGATTAAGCGGAGACAAGATTTTTTAATTTTCCCGGTTGGAAACCAGAAAAACTTTCTGTCTCTGTCTCGATGACAGGTGCCGCAGAAAATCCTAGACTCTTGACATGGTCGATAAATTCAGGCTGTTCGTCAAGATTGATTTCCTTGAATGAGACTTGGTGTTGGTCCAAGAACCGTTTGGTCATCTTGCATTGTACGCAATCATTTTTTGAATAAACAGTAATCATATAGTTCTCCTTTTTTAGTCACCCATATAGGATACAATGAAATGGGAAAAATGTCAACTTAAAAACTAAATATAGTGCTTTATTAGGGGGAAGAACACTATATATAGTATAACGCCTGCTATTTTGCCGTTTGCAGGACTTTTCGCAGGACTTCCAAGATATTTTCATTTTTTACCTAAATAGGATTGTTTTTTCTCCCTTTCAGATCCAAGGGGATTTTTGAAAGAAAGATAAAAAATTCTTGAAAATGATTTCAAGAAATGGTATAATGTCCTTTGTAAGGGTTATCACAACTAACCTTCAATATTGAACAAATAAAGGAGAATCCAAATATGGCTTCAAAAGATTTCCACATTGTGGCAGAAACAGGTATTCACGCACGTCCAGCAACCTTGCTTGTGCAAACAGCTAGCAAATTTGCTTCTGACATCACTTTGAACTACAAAGACAAATCCGTAAACCTTAAATCAATCATGGGTGTTATGAGCCTTGGTGTTGGTCAAGGTGCTGATGTGACAATTACTGCTGAAGGTGCTGACGCTGACGATGCAATCGCAGCTATCACTGAAACAATGGACAAGGAAGGTTTGGCATAGGAGTATGACAGAAATGCTTAAAGGAATTGCAGCATCTGACGGTGTTGCGGTTGCGAAGGCATATCTACTCGTTCAACCAGATTTATCGTTTGAAACTGTTACAGATACAGATACAGATGCAGAAGAAGCTCGTTTGGATGCTGCTTTAGAAGCGTCACAAAACGAGCTTTCTGTTATTAGAGAGAACGCAGTAGCTAGCCTTGGTGAAGAAGCGGCAGCCGTTTTTGATGCCCATTTGATGGTTCTTGCTGACCCTGAAATGGTCGGTCAAATTAAAGAAACTATTCGTGCCAAAAAGGTGAATGCTGAGAGCGGATTGACAGAAGTTACAGATATGTTCATCGCTATTTTTGAAGGCATGGACGACAATCCATACATGCAAGAGCGCGCAGCGGACATTCGCGACGTGACCAAACGTGTCTTGGCACACTTGTTAGGTGTTCGTTTACCGAACCCTGCAGCGATTTCAGAAGAGTCTATCGTGATTGCACATGACTTGACACCTTCTGATACAGCACAATTGGATAAAAACTTTGTCAAAGCATTTGTTACCAATATCGGTGGTCGTACAAGTCACTCTGCTATCATGGCTCGGACACTTGAAATTGCGGCTGTTCTTGGTACAAATAATATCACTGAAATTGTAAAAGATGGTGATGTTCTTGCAGTAAATGGAATTACTGGTGAAGTGATTATCAATCCGTCAGAGGAAGAGATTGCAACATTTAAAGCAGCTGGTGAAGCATACGCTAAGCAAAAAGCAGAATGGGCTCTTCTGAAAGACGCGCAAACTGTGACAGCTGACGGGAAGCATTTTGAGCTTGCTGCGAATATCGGTACACCAAAGGATGTTGAAGGTGTCAACGACAACGGTGCAGAAGCTGTTGGTCTTTACCGCACAGAGTTTCTTTACATGGATTCACAAGATTTCCCGACAGAAGACGAGCAGTACGAAGCCTACAAGGCCGTTCTTGAGGGAATGAATGGAAAACCAGTTGTTGTTCGTACAATGGATATCGGTGGAGATAAGGAGCTTCCTTACTTCGATCTTCCACATGAAATGAATCCTTTCCTTGGTTTCCGTGCTCTTCGTATCTCAATCTCTGAGACAGGCAATCAAATGTTCCGTACGCAATTGCGTGCCCTTCTTCGCTCATCTGTTCACGGTCAATTGCGGATCATGTTCCCAATGGTAGCCTTGATTACGGAATTCCGTGCAGCAAAAGCAATCTATGAAGAAGAAAAAGCGAAATTGCTCGCAGAAGGTGTAGCAGTTGCAGATAATATCCAAGTCGGAATTATGATTGAGATTCCAGCAGCAGCAATGCTTGCAGATCAATTTGCGAAAGAAGTTGATTTCTTCTCTATCGGGACAAATGACCTGATCCAATATACTATGGCTGCTGACCGTATGAACGAGCAAGTTTCATACCTCTACCAACCATATAATCCATCTATCCTGCGCTTAATCAACAACGTGATTAAAGCAGCGCATGCAGAAGGCAAATGGGCTGGTATGTGTGGAGAAATGGCAGGAGACCAACAAGCAGTGCCACTTCTAGTGGGAATGGGCTTGGATGAGTTCTCAATGAGCGCAACTTCTGTCCTTCGTACACGTAGCTTGATGAAACAATTGGATACTGCTAAAATGCAAGAATATGCAACCCGTGCATTGACAGAATGCGCAACAGCAGAAGAAGTCCTTGAACTACAAAAAGAGTATGTGAAGTTTGATTAAAAAAACAGTCCGGTGGACTGTTTTTTCACGAGCTAAGAAATAAGAAAGCGAGTTAAGTCCAGTGGACTGTTTTTTCACGAGCTAAGAAATAAGAAAGCGAGTTAAGTCCAGTGGACTGTTTTTTCACGAGTTAAGAAATAAGAAAGCGAGTTAAGTCCAGTGGACTGTTTTTTCACGAGCTAAGAAATAAGACGGCGAGTCATAGTCCGGTGGACTGTTTTTTCACGAGCTAAGGAATAAGATGGCGAGTCATAGTCCAGTGGACTGTTTTTTCACGAGCTAAGAAATAAGACGGCGAGCCATAGTCCGGTGGACTATTGGTTCAGGAGCTTAATAATAGAAATTGAACAGAGATCCAACGGTTCTCTGTTTTTGTGATTTGCAAAGGTATCAGTGTGTTAATATCAAAAGACATTCCATAGGGCTGTCTTTTCAAGAGCTAGGAAATCAAGAGAAATAGTCCACTGAACTATTGGTTCAGGAGTTAGCCAACAGCCCGCCAGTAAATAATCCTTAATATAGTCATTTAGTTTATATTTTTATTACTTCGTTAACTCGTCTTGCTGTACCCCAGTACTATCTGCGACTCGTTGCCTAGTACTAAAAAATAAACCCAGCCTGCTGCAATGTCAAGCTGGGTCTTTTTTAGGACTTATGATAAAACTTGTTGTGCTGATAGTTGGGATCGAAGGTGACATTGATGCCGAGTTTCCGTAGAACGTTGCGATCTTCTTCTGGCAGGGTCACGGTAGAGTGGCATTCACTGCCTTTCAAGTTTCCTAATTGTTTCATGGCAAGGTCTGCCTCTGGCTTGTTCATGGCAGTAATGGCAAGAGCAATCAGAAGCTCGTTAGAGTGTAGACGTGGGTTGCGATTACCCAGATGGTTGATCTTGAGATTCTGAATTGGTTTGACATATTCAGGCTCAATCAAGTGGGTTTTCTTATCAATTTTGGCAAGTTTTTTGATGGCATTGATGATAACAGCAGCGGACGGACCAAAGAGTTCTGATGTTTTACCTGTCACAATCTCGCCATTTGGTAGTTCGATCGCAAGGGCTGGTTGTCCTGTCGCTTCAGCTTTTGCGCGTGCAGCAATGGTTACCTGACGGTCGCTTGCTGAAACGCCAACTTCATTCATCAAGAGCTCAATCTTTTTCACAGCTGATGCAGGGACACGCTCTGCCTTGAAATCCACCAAGGTCTGGTAGTAGCGGCGGATGATTTCTTCCTTGGAAGCCGCAATAGCAGCTTCTTCATCAACGATTGAATAGCCTACCATATTGACGCCCATGTCAGTCGGAGACGCATAAGGAGACTTAGCCAAGATACGTTCAAAGGTTCGATTGAGTACAGGGAAGACCTCGATGTCACGGTTGTAGTTGACGGCTGTTTTCCCATAGGTTTGCAAATGGAAAGGATCGATCATATTGAGATCATCTAGGTCGGCTGTTGCCGCCTCATAGGCAAGATTGACAGGGTGATGAAGTGGTAAGTTCCACACAGGGAAGGTCTCAAACTTGGCGTATCCTGCCTTGATACCATGCAATTGATCATGGTAAAGCTGGGAAATACAGGTTGCCAACTTACCGGAACCGGGACCTGGTGCAGTCACGACAATTAGGTTGCGACTGGTTTTGATATAGTCATTTTTCCCCATACCTTCAGGCGAAATGATATGGTCAATGTCTGACGGATAGCCCTTGATAGGGTAATGGAGATAGGACTGAATACCATTTTTTTCCAACTGGTGACGGAAAGCATCAGCAGCTGGTTGATTGGTGTACTGGGTAATAACGACAGATCCGACATAGATCCCCAAGTCATTAAAGGTATCAATCAGGCGCAATACCTCTTGATCATAGGAAATCCCGAGATCTCCTCGCGCCTTAGAATGCTCGATATTACTTGCATTGATGGCAATGACAATCTCTACTTGCTCCTTCAATTCTTGGAGGAGTTTGATCTTGTTGTCTGGCTCATAACCGGGCAGAACACGGGCTGCATGGAAATCTTCCAGCATCTTTCCGCCAAATTCCATATACAATTTCCCGTCGAATTGCTGGATGCGCTCTAAAATATGGTCGCGTTGTAATTGTAAGTACTTAGTTGAATCAAAAGCAATTTTTTTCACATTTTTCACCTCTTTTAAGATTATAATAAAAAGTTTGTAAAAAGAAAAAGATTTACCGTTATTTTAGCAAAATTATGGTTTTAAGCAAATACTTAATTTTTATTAAATAAAATATTGACTTTTTCAAAAATAAGTATAGAATATAGTTAAGCAATTGTTTAATAAAAATAAAGCAAGTGATAAAGTGAAAGATATTATGGTGCTGTGCAAAAAAGAAAGGGGGAAGACGAGCCTTTCTGTCTTGCTTACCCTAGTGACTGCCGTTGGCAGTCTATATACTATCTATGGCAGAATGACGGTTCTAGATGCAATTTTAGAGAGGCGCTCAGGGGTCTGGTATCAGAGCGGTTTGCTGATTTTACTGCTGATCTTGGTCGAGTGTCTGAATAGTTATATCCGTATCCTCAATGCGCAGATTGTCAAATCGTGGAAACTGTATCTAGGAAAGCGGATCAGTAAGAATATCGAGAACATGAGCTACCAGCAGTTTCATGCCTTAGAAGAAGGGGAGCATCTGACCAATTATACCTACAATCTTGAGGTGGTGGCGACCTACCTCTTGAATCCCCTACTTTCTTTCAGCCATTCCTTGGTCTTGACCCTGATTTCCTTTTCCTTTCTTACCTTGATTAGCGCTTGGTTGGCTATTTTTGCCCTGTTTTCAACACTGATTCTGTTTTTTGTCGGTGGTAGATTTGGCAAGAAAATAAGCTCTGGTTATGCGAATTTGTCTCTCCTAAATGGGCAGTTTACCAGTCGTTTAAGAGAATACATAGCGGGTTATGATGTATTAAAAAACTTGAAGCAGCTCTACCTATTGCCACAGAAAATAGCAGAACGTCAGCTCCAAAAGGAAGAGCAGGAGTATGAGATTGCGCGTTTGATGTCCTTTGCTCTCTTGAGTTATCAGAGTGTGCAACGGTTGTTTGAAATGCTGATATTTGCTTTCACCATCATTCTTATTAGTCGAGGAATGATCAGCCTTGGTGCCATTGTATCTGCACCGACTATCCTAACGGTCTTTTTGGAATCCTCGGGCAATCTAACTGAACTATACGCCAAGTTGCGGGGGACAGATGAGCAACTACACCGTTTGATGACAGTCGCAGACTTGGATGAGGAGGAATTTCCACAGCCAATCAATCGGATTTCCTTATCAGAGGTAGGGTGTTCCTATGGGGATAAGCAGGTTTTCAAGCAGTTCACTATTCAATTCAACCTCGGTGGAAAGTATGCCTTGGTTGGAAAAAGTGGAAGTGGGAAATCTACGATACTCAAACTATTGTTGGGACGTTTGCGCTGTGAAGAAGGAGAGATTTGGATTGACTCTCATCCCTACGCTCCGAGGAAAGATGTTAATTTTTCACGGCAGATTGGCTATATGACTCAAGAAGTCTTTCTCTTTACAGATAGTGTCCGATTTAACATCTGCTTGGGAGACCTCTTTACAGACGAGGAGGTTTGGTCTGTGCTAGGACAGGTTGGCTTAGCGGATCTGATCAAGGAGTTACCGAATCAGTTAGAGGAAAGTGTGGGAGAATTAGGGGACCGTTTTTCAGGTGGTGAAAAACAGCGGATCGCTTTTGCCCGAATCTTGATCCGGCGCTTACCAATCGTCTTACTAGATGAGGCGACATCTGCTGTTGATGCATCGACGGCGCGTATGATTGAGGAAAACTTACTCACAGATCCAGCTATGACAGTAGTGATGATTTCGCACCATTTGCAGGAGGATTTAAAGCCCTATTTCACTGACATCATCACCCTTTCTTGATGATAAAATTAGCCTCCCTTGGGCACCGCTTACTAGGAGATACTGACCACTTGCTAGAGGATACGCATCGCTTACTTAAATAGCCTTGTTTTTAGGAGATTTCCCGCTATAATGAAGGTAGTAAAATAAAGGAGAATAGCTATGAAAAAGATTATGCAAAACCGATTATTCATCTTGTCATTTGTGGCAGATATGGTATCTAATTTTGGAGATGTGCTCTACTATTTGGCCCTAATGAACTATGTCCTGATTCTGCCGGATACCAAGTTGGCACTGTCCATGATTACCCTCTCTGAAACCTTGCCGATTTTGGTAGGTCTTTTTATCGGGATGTGGGCGGATAAGACTAGGAATAAACTGGATACAATTGTAGGAACCTTGGTCATTCGGATCTTATTTTATAGTAGACTTGTTCGTTAACCAAATGTGATATACTATTTGTATGGAAACAATGTATGAAAAAGCTCAAAAACTCAGTTCAGAGAACTTCAAACTTCTCATAGGTGTTCAAAAAGAGACCTTTCAAGAAATGCTTACCTGTCTTAATGTAGCTTACCAACGTCAACATCGTCAAGGAGGTCGTCCACGCAAACTCAGGATGGAAGATCAACTGATGATGACCTTACGTCATTTACGCTATTATCCAACACAGTGATTATTAGCCTTTGATTTTGGAGTAGGTGTAGCGACTGTCCATGCAACGCTTACATGGGTTGAAGATACCTTGCGCTCGTCTGGGCTCTTTGAACTAGACAAGCTTGAAGCACCTAGTAGCCTTGCGATTGATGTGACAGAAAGTCCGATTCAACGTCCTAAAAAAACCAAAGAAAAAGCTACTCAGGCAAAAAGAAAGACCATACAATCAAAACACAAATTACCTTCAATTTAGAAAGGAATCGCGTATGCCACTTAGCATTTTCAGATGGGCATACACATGATTTTACATTATTCAAAACCAGTATAGGTTCTAGCTTACCGAAAGATACGATACTTTTTGTGGACTTAGGCTATCAAGGTATTCTTCACTATCATGAAAATAGCTTTATTCCAGCTAAGAACTCAAAACATCACAGATTGACGGAAGAGGAAAAGCAACTAAATCGTGAGATGGCAGCGATTCGTATCCAAATTGAGCATTTCAATGCGAAGTTTAAGACTTTTCAAATCATGAAACAAGACTATCGTGGTCGGAGAAAACGTTTTGAAATACGTGCTGAGTTAATTTGTGGGATTATTAATTTTGAAACCAAGTAGTTACCGAACAAGTCTAGTATTGTTGGTCTAATCATGGGCTTTTCACCTGCCCTATGGATCGTAGCAGTAGCCTGTCTCATCAACCTGCTATCAGACCTTGCAGGCCAGTATGAATCAAGCCTCTTTATGCCAGTCAGTCTGAGGGTTATTTCAAATGAGGATCGTGAGGCAGTCTCCGCCTTTCGTCAGGGAATCGGGGCGGTATTGCGGATTGTTTTTCAATCCAGCGGTGCAGTATTGATTGGAGTGATGACCTATCAGCAGCTAGCTTTTTTCAATGCAGGAACCTTTTTGGTCAGTCTCCTCATTACTTTGAGCATTCGTCCAGCCTTGCAAAAACTACTACTAGCAAATCCGTTAAGCCAAGAAGTAAAAAAAGATAAGGCCAGCAATCTCTTGCTGGATATGAAAAAGAGCTTGGTTGATTCCTATCAAGCGGTTCAAGGCATTCCAGTTTTAAAGGCAGTGATTTTAGTATTGACAGTCCTAAATGCTCTCTTTGTTGCCCTATCCCCTGTGTTGATTTTATCAATGAAAGAAATGCCGAGTTTTGCCATTCTCAATCCCACAATGACCATTGCAGCAAACTCCATCATCTATCTGGTTGGCTCAATTTTAGGAAGCCTCTTGACGACCAGTCTCTTTAAAGATGTTAGTATTGCTCGCTTGACCAAATGGGTAGTCTATCTCCCAATATTTATCTTTGTCAGCTTTTATTTCCGCTTTATCCATGGCGTTTTCATCTTTTCATTTGTGACAGCAGTCCTTGCGGGGGTAGCCAATCCTAAAATCAGTGCCCTCATTTATCGCGCTCTTCCTGAAAATCAATTAGCTACGATCAGCGCAGGAATCGCTACTTTTTTCCAGCTAGGCATGCTGGTCACGCAAGGGCTAGTAGCCGTCTTGGTTGTAATGTGTTCTGCTCGCACTATTTCATTCATATTTTTCTTGCTTTCTCTAGCCCTTTTAGTCTATACTAGAAGAAATGTAGCGTCTGATATAGAGAATGATACCCAATAAAAAGCAAAGAAATTGAATTTGGATTAAGGGTTTGGAAAAAGAGACCCAACTGTTGAAGGTTGGAGATAGAACGAGTGAAACTTGTGTCAAATGCGGCTCCCTTTAGGGATAAATCTTCCTAGCTTCAAAGGTATGGGGTACCTTTGAAGGCGGGAGATAGAAGTTTGCGAAGCAAGCTCTCGTCTAAGGGTTCTGCGTCAGATTTCCTAGTTTGCCGTAACTGTTGCAGGCTATGCCTGCTTTACAGATATGGTATTCAAAGTCAGGGAAGTGACTGTGAATACATAAAGGAGTGCGCTTTGAGTTTTTAACGGGCTTTGTATCTTGATTAACTGAACTCGGGCTAAAAGCTCGGAAAAAAGATAAATACTCCTAGCTCTAAAGGTATAGTATACCTTTAGAGGCGGAAGATAGAAGTTTGCGAAGCAAACTCTCACTGGCTTCTTCGTCGTATTTCCTATTTTTCAATCGCTTTTTAACGCCCTCTGTATCTTAAAGTAAATAGAAAAGAGTGTTATGGAATTAGTATATAGCCAACATCGCAGTGAAATTATTGAATTTTTATATGCACCATTTATAGTAAAAGTTAAGCCAGATGACCGTCAAGAGGTATGGAGTCAGAAACAACGGCTCATCTTAAAAGAAGCATTTCTGGTTCAAAAGCAATTAGAATCTATTTTTGAGGATATGAGTGAACAGCTGTCTACTTACTTGATCGGATCCAACTTTGGTTTTCTCCATTTTCTGTATTTTGAACTGCTTGAGGAAGGAAAAGACCCTGAGACGATAGAAGAGGCGTGTCATCTACTAGCAAATGTAAGCCAAGATAAGGCAGAGCGTGCCATTCGTTTCGCCCTAGCAGCTGTTAATCAAGGAGAATATGATGAGAAAGCTAGTTTAATAACCATTCTTGAGCGGACAGATATGAAAGCAGAGGATAAGTGGAAATGGTTCCAAGCGATTCGCAGACCCATAGAAACGGTTCGTGAACAGGTCGACTTGGTTGTAGCAGTCGCGCCCGTGTATCGTCCCTACTATCAGCAATTTCAGCAACAACGCTTGATATTTGCGCGCCATTTTTCCTATGAAAAAATCTATGGTGAACATGGCTTGTACAAGTCGAGTGGTGTTGAAGAATTGAACTATGACGAGATTCAATTTTGTGTTTTAAGTCCATGGTTGACGCAGTTTTCCTATATCTACAATCGTCATTACCAGACTTATCCAGTCATCTTGTGTGCTTCGGTGGATATTGACCAAATGCTGCTGACAGATCAGTTGATCGATGAGGATTTGCTGACAACGACCCTAAAAATCATAAGTGATGAGACACGCTATAAGGTCATGGTGGCACTGACCAAACCGTATGCTAAGAGTAAGGATATTGCAGAGCAACTGGCGATTACAGGTGCTGCCGTTTCCTTTCATACCCAAAAACTGATCAATGCCAAGCTCTTACTCTTTAATTCGGAGGATAAGACCATCAAATTTGATGTTAATAAGAAATTGCTAAGGGATATGATTGCTAAGCTAGAAGAAGATTTTGAATTGTAGATCTTGTAGGAAAGACAGGAATGTCCGATATTCTAAGGGAGGGGGCTGAAGTAGAAAAGCAGCCCTCTCTTTTTTTCTCATTTCTAACCATTTTTCAATTATTTATACTTAACAAAAATCAAAATCTGAATTATAATAATGATATGAACTTTACACAAGACCACATCAGAGAACTTCGAACAGCCCTTAAAGACAAGTCACTCACTGCCTATCACAAACGGCTTCAAGCAG
>NZ_MSJL01000045.1 GCF_001921825.1 Streptococcus acidominimus | reverse complement strand
CAAACGACTGGGATTGCCATCATGGGCTTAGTGCGCCCAAAAATAGGAAAATAAGCAAAAAGTAAGCTTCGAAAGCGAAGCTTACTGGAATTAATGCTTACAAATAGGGCTTACTTAACAACTACTTGAAGTTTTTAGAGGTGCCCTGAAATAGAATGCCTTTTCAAACCCTGTCATAAATGCGATCTATACCTAGGTAATACTAATTTTGTAAGGCTTTTCTCTTAATTATGATTTATAAAGAGATATGATAATTAGTGCTACTAATACTAGAAATACTCCAATTATGAAAAGTGATAATTCTAACCCTCTGCCCCATTCAACATATGGTAGCACATACATACTAAGGAATACCAATAGGGCGCCAACTAAGGCTATAAAAAGTAAAACTAATTTCATAATGCTCTTTATCACCGCCTATAAAATGCTATGGTAAATCTTTCATATCCCTAGTTTAACGTAGTACAGTATTCATAAAATCCTATTAACAAATAGTGCTTACTTCTTTAACCTTATTTCCTTTATTTTTTCCAAAAAATATCTTAAGTTTCTTTTAAAATAAATAACTACTACTAACCATGTGAGTACAAATAATAAACTGATTATAAACAAGTTTATTAATAGGACGTTGAAACAATTGACGAATGAATAAAGGAAAAACAAAGCAGGCACTGCCAAGAGCACTACCAAGAAAGCGACTACAGCTAGGTTTTTTATACAGAAATATATCTATTTCCAAATCCGAAGTAGGAACCTTAAAAAGTATTATCCCCTCATTATTTTGTATATTTATACTATCACAAAAAATGAAAGCGTCAACATCAACTTTCTATTTGTTTGTGTATAAGATTCTGCAATAGAAGATTACTAAAAACCTCGCCTAGCTTTTTTAGCAGGCGAGGTTTTACTACTGCCTCTGACTGATATAGGCAATCATATCCTCTAGTTCTTCGCGGTTATCGGTTGTAAGCGTGTAGATTGTATCACCTTGTAGGGCTGCAAAGGCGCGTGGCATGCGTTTTTCCATTTTTAGTTGCTCGGCATAACGGCTACGCAGGTCATCCTCACTATGAGCATATTGAGTGGCATCCCTGCGCGTAATAGCAAGGCAATACTGTGGCTCAAAACTCCGCTCTGCTACTGCTTCTCCTACAACGACACTTGCATAGTCGCGATACAAATCAATCGAATGGGCGAAGTTATAAACATCCACCGTAAAACCACCCGCAGGACGGTTGTTATACTCAATGGCGATATAGTCATCTCCCTCACGGAAAAATTCAATGTGGAAGAAGCGCTCTTTCATTCCAAAAGCCTTGACAACTGCTCGACCGTAAGCTTGTAGTTTAGGATCAATGGTCTTTGAAACGTAGTAAGCATTGTCTTTCTGGCTTTCCAACAGCTCCAGCGGTGTATAGTGGTAGTCAAGAGTTGTCTCAAAGACGATATTGCCCGCTGCATCAATCAAACCATCATAGGTACAAATCTCACTGGAGTGCACAAACTTTTCAAAGAAGTAGACCGTCTCATGGTCCCACTGCTCCGTAAAATGTTCAACATCTGCTAGACTGGTCAATTTATAGGTCGCCGCAGCTCCTACTCCATTATCGGGCTTAGCAATCATTGGTAAGCCAATCTTTTTGATGGCTCTAGCAATGTCTTTTTCAGTCTTGATGACCTGACCTGGAACGACCGGTACCCCTGCTGCTGCGAAGTATTTTTTCATTTTTGACTTGAACTTTGTCTTACGCAAATGCTTGGGTTTGGCACCTAAGACATGGAATTGCTCACGGAGTATCGCATCATGTTCTAGCCAGTATTCATTCTGTGATTCAATCCGATCAATCGGACCATGCTTATAAAAGAGAAATGCCACTGCACGCTTGACTTCCTCAATATCTTCCAGATTCTCAACGCGAAAGTATTCTGTAAGAGCGCCTTGCAAGTCTGAACCTAGCTGCTCATAAGGCTCTTGACCGATCCCTAGAACATTGATGCCTTTCTTGGCTAATTCAATCGTAAAGGGTTGAAAGTTTTCAGGATAATAGGGCGAAATAACAATGAAATTCATAAGCATCACCTTTCTATAAATCGAGAGTATGTAAGAAATAGGGCATTTGCCTTCTCCACCAAACCCAATCATGGGCTACATCTCTTCCCCACTCATCAAACCAAGCAGGGATCTGTTTTTCGGCAAAAGCAGCCTTTAAAGTATAAAAACTCGGCAAGCCGTCCTGCTCCCAGTCTCCAAGTCCAGAGCAGACAATGATGTCTGATTGGCGGTAACGGTCGATAAACCAGCCGTCATTTTGATTCCAAATGTAATCTGCTGGGGAATTTTGATACACAACATCATCATGACCGTAATCTTGGTTACCATTAAAAAAGCGAACATCATAAATCCCGGAAAGAGCAATCACTTTGCTAAAGACATCTGGGTGTTGCAGGAAGAAATTCAGCGCATGATACGCTCCCATAGAGCATCCTGTGGTCATCATTGGGTCAAACCAACCTGTTGTATGCTTGATAAAAGGAATCGCTTCTTCTATCACATAACGTTCATAGGCTCGGTGGGCTTCAGCGCGATCGTGCATGGATTTCCAATCTGCTAGCCAACTTTCCTTGTCGATACTAGTAAGAGTGAAAAATTGGACCTTGCCAGCTTCAATGGAAGCCCTACATGCCTCAATCATTCCAAAATCAGCATATTCAGTGTAGGAACCACCCGAGGACGCAAAGACAACGATCGGAATCCCAGCATGTCCGTAGCGATTGAGATGCATTTCGCGTCCCAGATTTCCTGACCAATGACTTAAAAATTCTACGTGCATATTACTATCTCCTTACCATTTTTCACTTAAAAAACGCAGACAGGCTGGCAGATATTTTGCCCAGGCTTCTTCATTATGAATCGCTCCTGAAATAATCTCCAAGGCAAGATTGTCCAGCTCCACTCCCCCAGCGATTAGCTGGCGATAATAAGAAAGCGAAGACTGAATATAGGCCTGCTTGATATTGCCTGCCATCAAGGTCTTATCCGTATCATCTGCTTCTTCTGTTCCTACATAGATGTAGACTCGCTGCTCCTTATCCAATTGATGGCGTTCAATATAGCGGTCAAAAGCCTCTTGATGTAGCCAGTTAGCAGATGAAAACACCCCCAAGCAACCGATTTGATCCTGACAAGCCAAGCCCATAAATTGAGTGATGTTCCCTCCCAAAGAAGAGCCGATCATAGCTGTATGAGCCTTGTCAGACTTGGTACGGTACTCGCGGTCAATAAAGGGCTTCACTACCTCCATGACAAATTCGGCGTACTCTGTCCCTTTACCACCAAACTGGACACCCGGAATATTGAGCTCCTTGTACTTCCAAGCGGAATATTCGTTCATCCGTTGGAAACCGTCATTGTCAATAGCAACGACAATCATCTTGGCAATATCAGGATTCCGTTTGATCGCTGGGATAATTTTCCAAGAATGCCCGCTAAAAGATTCCTTGCTGTATAGAACATTTTGCCCATCATGGAAATACACAACCGGATAGGCTTGCTCTGTGTCAACCTCATAATTTTTAGGCAGTAAGACCCGCACTCGCCGCTTATTTTTGGTATAGGGAACTTCCAATTCGTGGGTTCTCATGTCAAGATAAAAGTAAGACTTATTCATAGTATTCTCATTTCAATTTCAGTTCATGCCCTGTAAAAAATCAACTGCAACTAGGTCAGCTTTCAGCTCGCTTCCCATTGCTGTTTCATTTTTATTGAGTACAAGTTTAGTATATCATAATGTAAGAGGAAATACAGGGAAAATTTAGTTATTTTTTGGAAAAATTCGGGAAAAACGAACGAAAATCGCTTTCCTAGGTCTTGCGCCTATCTTTGATATAGGTGTGGACAGTTTTTCTTATTGCTAGATCGGACAAAACCATTGTACTTTCTGATAAGGGAAAGCAAAAAGCCGAGTGAAGACTCAGCTTTTGGGGCTATGAAAAGAACAAGGGAAGTTTTTTGATTGCTTAAAATACGAGAGCGTTTGACACGAGTGCTACTCCTTTTATAGCCGTTTAGTTTATTTTTAGTACTAGGCAACGAGTCGCAGGTAGTTGAAATAGTTGATAACTATTTCAAGTGACAGATAAGAAAAGTGTAACTTTTCTCAATGGTACAGCAAGACGAGTTAACGAAGTAATAAAAATATAAACTAAATGACTATATTTCCAACCTTCAACAGTGTCTTTCGGTAGTTGGAAGATTTAGTCAATAATAATAGGAAACAGAGAGACAGATAGGTAGGAGGTATTCAACATCAGCTTGATTTGCTCATAGGTGCTTTGGGATTTGAGTTTTATGTGAACACTACCTAACCTCACTGTATTTATCGTTTACACTGTTTGAGCTTTATTCTACAATTGCTCCATACACTGGCTCAAGTCTGCCAAGGCACGCTCGGCTATCTTTTCGTAGCGTTCTTTTTTATCGCGAATACGGGGGCCCTCCAGCTCTTTGATGATACCGAAGTTGACATTCATCGGCTGGAAATGCTTGCTATCAGCATGTGTAACATAGTGTGGCAAACTACCGATTGCCGTGCTTTCCGGGAAGATAATTTCTTCTTCTCCCTTGAACAAGCGAGCAGCATTGATGCCGGCTACGAGACCTGACGCCGCAGACTCGACATAGCCTTCTACACCTGTCATCTGACCAGCAAAGAAGAGTTGAGGATTTTTCTTCGAGTGGAAAGTTTGGGTCAGTAGGTTGGGTGAATCCATATAGGAATTGCGGTGCATAACACCATAGCGAACAAACTCAGCCTGTTCAAGCCCTGGAATCATCTGAAAGACACGTTTTTGTTCGCCCCATTTGAGATGGGTTTGGAAGCCTACGATATTGTAGAGGCTAGCTGCTGCATTGTCTTGACGCAATTGAACAACTGCATAGGGCGTCTTATACTCTCCGTCACGGGGTCCTTGATAATCTTCAGGATACTCCAGTCCAACGGGCTTCATGGGACCATAGAGCATTGTTTTCACACCCCGCTTAGCCATCACCTCAATCGGCATACAACCTTCAAAATATTTTTCTTTTTCAAAGGAATTAAGCGGTGCTTCTTCAGCCTTGACCAAGGCATCATGGAATGCCAAGAATTGCTCCTTGGTCATCGGCGCATTGAGATAGGCAGCTTCTCCCTTATCATAGCGGGATTTCAGATAGACCTTATTCATATCAATGGTATTGACATCAACAATCGGCGCTGCTGCATCATAGAAATAAAAACCAGATCCACCGTTCAAGTCATGGATTTTTTCTGCCAAGGCATCACTCGTTAGAGGTCCTGTCGCAATGACTGTAATACCTTCCCTTGGAAAGTCTGTCACCTCCTTGCGAATCACCTCAATCAAGGGATGATTCTGGAGTTCTTCTGTCACCATTTGCGAAAAGCCTTCGCGATCAACAGCCAAGGCTCCTCCAGCAGGGACGCGCGTTTTCTCTGCTGCTTTCATGATGAGCGAGTCCAATCGGCGCATCTCTTCCTTGAGAAGTCCTACCGCATTGGTCAAGCTATCACCTCGCAGGGAATTGGAGCAGACTAATTCCGCAAAATGATCCGTCTTATGTTGGGGCGTTGCTTTCACGCCACGCATTTCATATAATTTTACAGTAATACCTTGCTTGGCAATCTGATAGGCAGCCTCAGATCCAGCCAAACCGGCACCAATCACGTTAATATAAGATTGAGACACAGTACTAATACCTCTTTGGGGCAAAACTCCCACAAATCTTTCTATTATATAGTCATTTTGTTTATCTTTTGTAATTGAACACGCCCTAAACTCTGCGTGAAAAAGAGACATAACTGTTTCAGCTTCAGCTGATTACAGGTATGGCTCCTTTTAGGGGGACATAATTGTTTCAGCTTTAGTTGCTTCAACAGTCTAGGAATAGACTGTTGAAGGTTGGAAATAAAACGAGTGAAACTCGTGTCGAACAGTCTAGGAATAGACTGGTGAAGGTTGGAAATAAAACGAGTGAAACTCGTGTCGAACGCTCTCGTATCTTGGGGAATTGAGTTCAGCCTAAAACCTCGGAAAATAGATAAACATTCCTAGAAGCTACGCTTCTACGTCATGTTTCCTAATTTTCAGTCGGTTTTTTAACGGCTTCACATCTTAACTGAACACGCCCTAAACTCTGTGCGAAAAAGACAAATTTTCCTAGTTTGCCGTAGCTGTTGCAGGCTATGCCTGCTTTACAGATATGGTATTAACAGTCAGGGAAGTGACTGTTAATACATTAAGAAGTGCGCTTTGAGTTCTTAACGGGCTTTGTATCTTGGAATTGAACTCGGACTACAACTCCTAGACACCTACCTGCGACTTTGGAAGAAACCGAAACGACTAGCTTCTATTGAATACCTAGTATATCATATTTTGAGAAAACTAGCCTCCTGATTTGACAAAAAATCCGTTATAAGGGAAGTTTTCTACAACTCCATTATAACGGAAATGATAGATGATGATAAAAGAGTAAGACTCCTGTATCTGGAAAAGGAAAGTGCTGGGCTAAGAGTTAGCACGCCCTGCCTCACTTTACTTCATCTTTTCTTCTTCATAGTCACCAGTTGGACAAACGACCTGCTTGCCTCCACCTCGTACTTTCTTTTCAACCAGATAGTGCTGGCATTTTGGACAGTTTCGGCCAATCGGCTTATCCCAAGAGGTAAATTCACACTCTGGATAGCGATCACAGCCATAGAATATACGATTGCGCTTGCTCTTGCGTTCAATAACCTGTCCTTTATGACATTCTGGACAAGTTACGCCGATCTCTTTAGTAATCTGCTTGGTGTTGCGGCAATCAGGGAAATTGCTACATGCGTAAAATTTGCCAAAGCGTCCCAACTTAATCACCATTTCATGACCGCAGACATCACAATCAAAGCCAGCCGGTTCATCCTTGATTTGGATTTTTTCCATTTCAGTTTCAGCCTTGGCTAATTCGATCTTGAAGGGCTGATAGAAATGATCGATAATCTTCTGCCACTGCGCCTTTCCGACTTCAACATCATCCAATTTCTGCTCCATTTCAGCAGTAAAGGTCACATTGACAATATCGGGGAAGAACTCCACAATCAGTTTATTGACGATTTCACCGAGTTCTGTTGGTTCAAATCGCTTAGCAGCCAATTTTACATAGTAGCGCTTTTGAATGGTTTCAATCGTCGGAGCATAGGTTGAGGGACGACCGACACCATTTTCTTCCAAGGTCTTGATCAGGGTTGCTTCTGAATAACGGGCAGGCGGTTGAGTGAAATGCTGCTCTGGCTTCGTCAAGACACGCTGAACCTTGTCTCCGACCTCCATATCTGGCAACATCTTACTCTTATCTGAATCATTGTAGACAGCCATATAACCGTCAAATTTAACCTGACTTCCGTTAGCAGTAAATAGCACACCATTTTGCGCCAAACGTACACTCATGGTATCAAAAATTGCGGCTGTCATCTGGCTAGCGACAAATCGATTCCAAATCAGAGTGTATAGGCGTAATTGATCCTTGTCTAGGTAGGTAGCAATCGAATCAGGGGTTAATTGAACATTGGACGGACGAATGGCCTCGTGGGCATCCTGAGCTCCAGTAGCATTTTTAATCTTACTACCGTGTTTAGAATACTTGAAGCCGAAACGCTCGGTGATAAAGTCTGCTGCTTGTGCTTGAGCAACTGGACTAATCCGGGTCGAATCGGTACGCATATAGGTGATCAAACCTTGGGTACCGCCTTTTCCGAGGCTCACCCCCTCATAGAGCTGCTGGGCAACCATCATGGTCTTACGGGTTCGGAAATTGATTTTATTCGCCGCGTCCATCTGCAAGGTTGAGGTGGTGTAGGGCAGGGGGGCATTGCGCTTACGCTCTTTGCGTTCCACCTTATCAACCGCGAAGTCGTCGCCTTGAATCCGCGCCAAGACTTCCTTTACTTGCTCATTGTTCTCAAGTTTTACCTTCTTCTCATCTAAGCCATAGAAACTGGCTTGGAATTTCTTGCTACCTTTTTTAAAGGTGGCATCAATGGTCCAGTATTCTTCTGGCTTGAAGTTGTTGATCTCATTTTCACGGTCAATGATCAATTTGAGGGCTACGGATTGCACCCGGCCAGCTGACAAGCCTTTTTTTACCTTTTTCCATAGGATAGGAGAAATCAAATACCCCACTATACGGTCCAAGACACGGCGAGCCTGTTGGGCATCTACTAAATCATGATCAATGGCGCGTGGTTCTTTAAAGGCATTTTTAACGGCATCTTTTGTAATCTCGTTAAAGACAACGCGGTTTTTGTCCTTTTCATCCAAGCCAAGGATATGGGCTAAATGCCAAGAAATGGCTTCTCCCTCACGATCCGGGTCACTTGCGAGAAAGACTTGTTTCGCCTTTTTGGCTTCTTTTTTCAAGTCGTTGATGAGCGGTCCTTTTCCACGAATATTGATATATTCAGGTTCATAATTATTATCAAAATCGATAGACATGCTTGATTTTTTCAAATCACGGATATGTCCAACAGAGGCAACAACCTTATAATTGCGTCCTAAATATTTTTCAATCGTTTTGGCCTTTGCTGGTGACTCAACAATGACTAAATTTTTTTTAGTGGTTGCTTTTTTCTTCGCTGTTACCATATTCTTACCTTTACAACATTTTAAACTAATATAGCTTCAAAAAGAATATACTATTTTTAGGTAAGTGTCAAGATTTTTCTTCTATTATAAGAAAAGATATTATGATTACAGTTGATATTCGGAAAGGACATCCAGACCTGATGTAATACACTTTGCCCCCTCTTGGATTAAGAAGTGGCAACCAGCAGATTTTCCATCTGTAATATTCCCTGGAATGGCAAAAATATCACGACCCTCGTCCAAAGCATACTCACAGGTAATCAAACTTCCTGACCGCATTTTGGCTTCAGCTACAATAATCCCCCGAGATAAGCCAGCTATAATCCGATTTCGCTCAGGAAAATGGTGCTTGAGGGGCTTTTCCTGTGGAGCATATTCTGATAGGAGCAAGTGATGTTTTGCGATATAGGCTTGCAATTTCCTATTTTCTTTGGGATAGACGACATCTAAACCGCTGCCAATCACGGCAATGGTTTTACCACCATTTTTCAGGCTTGCTAGGTGGGCTGCTGTATCGATCCCCCTTGCTAAGCCACTGACAATCACAAACTGATTCTGGAGTTCTTTGATGATTTTGTAAACAGCATGAACACCCGATTTACTGGCTTCTCTTGCTCCTACAATAGCTAGTTTTGGCTTATGTAACAGTTTGATATTTCCTTTGTAGAACAGTAAAACGGGAGGATTGTAGGTTTGCTTCAGTTCAATGGGATAGACCTTATCTAGGATTGAGAAGGAGGGAAAGGCATTAAACTCCCTCCGACAAGCCTTGCTGTTCAACTGCGTGTAGCGTTCCACAAACAGAGCGGGCTTGGGACAGTTGGATACTAGAGCGATCGATTTAAGAGATAACGATTTCCCTGTTCTTTCTTGATAAGCCAAGATTTTACGAATGTGCTGGTTGGTCAGACCAGCTTTTTTTAATTTAAATAGTTCAAAGTTATTCATTTTTCACCTCTACTACTTTATTCGTAAAAAAAGTCCATTTCTCATGGACTTTCTGTGGATTTTCCGTATTTCTCAAAATAAAAACATAGAGCACCAATTAAATTGGCTTGATTATGGAAGCGGCATGCCTGAATTTCGACTGCTTGTTGCAAGTGAGAAGCTGCTACTTCTGCTTTAACAATTGCCTGATAGCTGTCTCGGATACCTTCAATCAGCAAGTCCTGCTGGCTAATGCCACCCCCGATGACCACCTTATCCAACGTGACAAAACTCGTCAGGTTCAAGATGAGGTAGGCGATTTCACGGCAATAGTTGTTGAATAAGTCTAGCAGCTCTTGATTATCCTCCTCCTGCAACTTCTGAAAAACCGCCCTTCCATCTGCCTCTGGTAAATGCAACTGCTGACTAGCTTGTTCGATAAAGTGCACCGCCGATCCTGCATTGGAAACGAGGCTCTTTATCCCTCGCAAGTGGAGATCAAGAATCGCACTCATATCCTGTAAGGTATTTGTCGTTAGCGTGGATAAAGACTGCCCGATTGGGTTGAGAAGAAGCTTGTTCGTCCTCAAATCTGCCCAAGTCGCTAATTGTCCATTACTGGCAAGGGCTAGACCAACACCAGTCCCCAATACCAAGGCAGCACCAGATGGAACAGTCGCTAAATTTCCTAGTCGTGCTTCTGCCAGTCCAGCTGCATCAGCATCATTTAAGACGCTGACAGGCAAGGAAAACCGATTTGCAAGTTGCTGGGCAAGAGGTAGGGCTGTCAGATATGGGATCAAGCCTCCCTTGTAAACAAAGCCAGTCTTACGGTTAATAGTCCCGGGACAGGAAATGGCGATACCTAAAATCTGCTCCTGATAGCTTTCCACCAGATCTTCCAAGCAGGACAAAAAGTCTTCCATGTTAGTAGGTGTTGGGGTCTTGCCTTGCTCCAATAGTTGAAAGTCTTCTGATAGGAGAGCATATTTGATAAAGGTTCCTCCAATATCAAATGTCAGATAGTATGGTTCAGTCTTCATTTTAGTTGCTTTTCTTTCTTTACAATCTTTTGATGACGCGTGCGGGATTTCCTGCCAGAAGAACATTGTCACCAAATGACTTGGTCACGACAGAACCAGCTCCAACGACCACATTGTCCCCCAAGGAGACCCCGGGTAGGATTGTCACGCCTCCGCCAGCCCAGAACTGGTTTCCAATCGTAATCGGCTTACCATACTCTCGTCCTGCAATCCGTTCTTTGGCATCAAGAGGATGAAGCGGGGTTAATAACTGTACATTAGGCCCTAGCATGGCATTGTCTCCAATCCTAATCGGACAGACATCTAAAAAGGTACAATTAAAATTGGCATAGAAATTCTCACCAACATGGATATTACAGCCGTAGTCACAGGAAAAGGTCGGCTCTATATAAATCTGTTCGCCGGTGCTACCAAACCAAGATTTGAGTAGCTCGCTACGCTTTGCTCCATCTAATTCTTGATTAAACTCCATGCGGTATCGCCGAGCTAGGTTGCGTAATTGAACTAATGTTGCATCGCTAGCGTCGTATAAGAAACCTGCCAGCATTTTTTCATATTCTGTCATTCCTATGATCCCCTTTCTTCTGAAATCATGGATTTGATTGGCTCAAAACTCTTTCTGTGGATCGGTGTCACACCCTTTTTCTGCAAGCCCTCTAAGTGTTTGGCTGTCCCATAACCTGCATTATGGGCAAAATCATAACCGGGATAAACCGTATCAAACTCTGCCATCATCTGATCCCGAGTGACCTTGGCTACTATGCTTGCAGCAGCGATCGAAAGGCTAGTAGCGTCACCTTTTATGATGGAGGTCTGGGCGATCGGTCTATCTAGGGTCATGGCATCAATCAGCAGATGCTGTGGTTCTTGAGAGAGTTGCTCCAAGGCCTCTAGCATAGCAAGTTTGGTCGCCTCATAGATATTAACAGCATCAATCACTTGGCTATCCTTGATTCCGATTCCTACTGCAACAGCCTTCTCCATGACTTCCTGATAAATGGATTGGTGCTTGACCTTGGGAATTTTCTTTGAATCATTTAAGTAGCGAATTTTACAGCCCTTAGGCAACATGACCGCAGCTGCTACCACCGGTCCTGCCAAGGGCCCTCGCCCAACTTCATCAATGCCTGCAATGAACTCTATTCCCTCTGCATACAAGGCTTTTTCATAGGCTAACATCTGCTCCAACCGTGCGTCTTCTGCTTCCTCTGCTTGAAAGGTCTTGAGTTTCTTCTGGAGTAATGCTTGTACCCCTGCTCGTCTATCCTCAGCTAACTCTTCTAAACGAGGATCCGTTTTATCTACGATCGTCGCTAGTAGCTCCTTGATGTCCTTAATCGTTGCCATTTATATCCTCAACTGTATCCAAGCTATAAAGCCCCAGCTTACCGTCTCGTACCTCTTTGACAAATAAGCTATAAAAACGGTCATAGTCCTCACGGAAGCCGAGTTTTCTCGTCATATCCATGATGATTTCGGGTGCTTCATCATCTAGATTCATCTGCTTAAAACGCTCTTTCAATGCCGTTGGATAATGGTTTTTGAAATAATTCAAACCGAAAATCGTCACCTCATCCATAGGCAGGAGATTGTCCTTAATGGCACCTGTCAGAGCCAGTTTGAGTGCAACTTCTTCATCTTCAAATTTGGGCCATAAAATTCCGGGTGTATCAAGAATTTCCAAATCTTTGTTAGATTTAAGCCATTGTTGCCCTTTGGTCACACCCGGTTTATTTCCGACGACAGCAATTTTTTTGCCTGCCAAGCGATTTATCAGAGTGGATTTTCCCGCGTTGGGAATCCCGATAATCATGGTACGCAAGGTTTCAAGTTGAATTCCTCGTTCTTTCTGACGCTCTATTTTTTCGCGCATCAGCTTTTTAGCTGCCTCCGTTACTTTTTTTACAGTTGCTTGCTCCTTAGAATTGACGGTCAAAGTCGGAATACCTTGCGCCTCAAAATAGATCCGCCATTCCTTAGTAACAGCAGGATCTGCCAAATCAGCCTTGTTTAAAATCAGCAATTTAGGCTTGTCTCCTACAATCTTTGTCAACATGGGATTTTGACTGGATAAGGGCAAGCGTGCATCAAGCAAAATTGTCACAAAGTCAACAAATTTCAAATTTTCCTGCACCTGCCGTCTTGCCTTTGACATGTGTCCCGGAAACCAGTGGATAGTCGCCATTCTTTCATCTTCCTTTCTTGTAGTCTGCAAAATGAATTTGCTATTTCATTTATTGAGTATTGCATAGTATAGTTATTTAGTTCTCTTTAAAAGTCGCAGGTAGTCGTCTAGTTGATAACTAGACAAGTGATAGATAAGAAAAGTATCACTTGTCTCGATAGTACAACTTAAGATACGAGGACGTCAAAAAAGCGACCGAAAATTAGGAAACATGACGTAGAGATTGGAGAGAGTTTGCTTCGCAAACTTCTATTTCCCACCTCTCAAGGTATACTATACCTTGAGAGCTAGGAATGTTTATCCCTAAAGGGAGCCACACCTGTAAGCAACTAAAGTTGCAACAGTTGCGTCTCTATTTTCCGAGCTTTTAGTCCGAGTTCAATTTCAAGATACAAAGCCCGTAAAAAACTCAAAGCTCACTTCTTCATGTATTAACAGTCACTTCCCTGACTGTTAATACCATATCTGTAAAGCAGGCATAGCCTGCAACAGCTACGGCAAACTAGGAAATTTGACGCAGAGTCATCAGACTCTAGGAAGATTTATCCCTAAAGGGAGCCACAGCTGTAACTAGCTAAAGCTAGACATCTACGTCTCTTTTTCGCACAGAGTTTAGGGCGAGTTCAATTACAACAGATAAACGAAATGACTATAACTCATCATTAAATAATTAGTTACCATTATACCATGATTTTATAATTTTGAAGCATGTAATCCTTTTGACCAATCAATTTCATCAAACCTAAAATAAACTAAACGGCTATAAAACATTTCTTAAACCGCAAAAAAGCCGTTCAGAGAACGACTTTCGGTTGATTATCGGACTTGTTCAAAGCGTAGGTGAACATTGATGCGATCACCGTAGCCATTGCGCTCAAGATCCCGTTGAAGACGGTAAGAAATATAGTGTTCGGCAATGGCGATATAGCCTGCATCAATCAGACGGTGTTCCACCTGTGATTGCACCATACTAATCGTTGGGCGCTCTGTGTGAGCTTCTTCCAAGTCTAAAACTACTTTCTTGGTGACTTGAGCCAAATTTTGACGCCAAGTATCATCGATGACATAAACAGTACGAGCAGCTTTTATAATCGCTTGGTAAATTTTTTCTGGGTCAAAGTCAACGACTTCTCCACTACGTTTGATGACTTGCATAAAAAAGCTCCTTTCTTTAGGTTTTATAACCTTTCATACTACTATTATCCAAGGATTCTGCTTATTTGTCAAGTTTTTTTCCTGAAATATGATATAATATTTTCAATAGAAATTCAATACCCAAAAAGGAGAATGTAGATGACAAATGCTATGCCAAAACGTCAGGAAATTGATGTACAATTAACCTGGGATACCTCCCTCATTTATCCCTCTCACCAAGCCTATCAAGAAAGTCTCGTTGCCTATAAGGTGCAGGTTGAAGAATTTGAAAAGAATTACAAAGACAAGCTCACTTCTGCAGCAGTAATTGTCGAGGCTCTCAAGGAATACGAGATCATTCGTACCATTAACAGCAAGTTAAGCCACTATGCCTACCTGAACCTTGATGTCGATAAGATGAATACTGAACTGGCTGCCCTTGCTAACGACTACCAAGTTACCATGGCTAGCAGCTATCCAAAGACCGCTTTCTTACAGACACAGTTAGCTCTGCTTGATGAAGCCATTCTCAATCAGGTTAGCCAACAAGAGCCACAATGGAGCAGCTATATCAAGGATATTCTACGTCAAAAACCACATCAATTGCATCCCTTACAGGAAGAATTGTTGGCTAATTTTGCGCCAACCTTTGAGCAGCCCTACCGCAATTATGAAACAACAAAATTTGAAGATATGACCTTTGAGAATTTTACTGCAAATGGTCAATCCTACGGCAATAGTTATGTTCTATTTGAAAACGACTACGAAATTAGCCACGATACAGATATTCGTCGCAATTCCGCAGCTAGTTTCTACTCTACCCTGCGGAAATACAAGAATACCACGGCGGCAGACTACCTATCTCATATAAAGAACGAGCAAATTACCGCTAAATTGCGCGGTTTTGATTCCACCATTGACTACCTCCTCTTTGATCAGAATGTATCCCGTGATCTGTTTGATCGTCAAATTGATGTCATTATGAAAGAGCTTGCGCCCCACATGCGCCGCTTTGTAAAATTAGTTGCTAAGGCACACGGTCTTGAAAGCATTACCCATGCAGACTTGAAAATCAGCCTTCCGTCAGACTTTAATCAACGCATTACCCCTGAAGAATCCAAACAGTTCTTGATCGACTGCCTTGGAATCTTGGGAGAAGACTATATCAAGATGATTGAGCAAGCCTTTGATGAGCGCTGGATTGACTTTGCTCAAAATGAGGGAAAAGCAACAGGTGGCTACTGTGCAACCTTGTATGACGGACCATCTTATATTCTTTTGTCTTGGACTGGTTTAATGAATGAAGTGCTGGTTCTCGCACACGAACTTGGACATGCTGGTCATTTCCAATTGGCGAAAAAACAAAGCGTCCTCAACTACGACCCGTCACTTTACTTTATTGAAGCGCCATCGACTGCCAATGAAGTCTTGACATGTAATACCCTCTTAAAACAAAACCAAGATCCTAGCTTCCAAGCCTATCTCATCAGTGAGTTGATTAGCCGTACCTACTTCCACAATATGGTCACTCACCTATTGGAAGCTGCCTTCCAACGCGAAGTCTATACCCGTTTAGATAAGGATGAGTACCTCAACGGTGACATTCTTTGTCAAATCAAGCTAGACATCATCAAGGAATTCTGGGGTGAAGATTTTGCAATCGGTGATGATGCAGGACTGATTTGGATGCGCCAGCCACACTACTACATGGGCTTGTATCCATACACCTATTCTGCTGGTCTCACAATCGGTACAGCCATGGCAAAACAGTTGGAAGAAAATCCCGAAGCTGTCGTTGAAAAATGGCTCGAGACCCTTTCACTGGGAGCTAGCCTATCCGCACAAGAACTTGCCAAACACGCAGGCGTTGATGTCTCAACAGACAAACCATTGAAAGATACTATTGCCTATGTCGGCTCCTTAGTAGATAAATTAGAAGAACTGATTTAACATCAGCCAAAAGCCATCATCAAGGTTTTATAGCCTTAATGATGGCTTTTTCAATTCCACACAAAACAGGGCAGGACTGCCAAAGAGGCAATTGCTTCTTCTATCACTAGGAAAGCCACAATTTCGCTATCCCTTCCTCTGGCAGTCTCCATTTCTTGTGCCAGACTTAAAATGATCTCTCCCCAGACCGTTTTAATCTGCTACCTCACGATAGTCAGCCTTGAGAGTCACTATTGGGTTCACCGGTAGCGGATCCCCCAGAGGACTTGCACCTCAGATGTACACATGCCCGTCGTAGGCTAAAAGAGGTTGGGATTTTATCCCAACCTCTTATATCTCCTTTTAGATAGGCTGCTATTCGCAGAAACCTTACTGCATTTTGCGATACTTGCTAGCATGGCGCCAATAGCGTCTCGAACACAGGTAGCTACAAAACTTGGTTCGTTTATCTAATACGCCTGCTACGGTAATGACAGTTTGGCTACACTGTTTACAAGTAAAGCGTCGCTGTCCATAGTAATTGATAAGCAATCGTTTTTTCATTTAGAATACCTCTCTATTCTAAAGTTTGAAAAGATTCTCTAGCCAATAGGTGCTTCGTTTTAGCTTATACCTATTCTTCTTCCTTTCGACCTTTACTCATCAACCAGAATAAGGATGTTCCCAAGACTGTGAGTAGGCCTGCCACTTGAGTTCCAGCGGCACTGCTTTCACCAGTGTTTGGTAGTTGAGCTTGTTTTCTGATTTGGTCTTGTCCTGCTAGAGATACTGGTTTCACTTCTCCTGCTTGAGGGGCTGGAGTGTTCTTGCCTCTAACGATATAGGCACCATCAATCTCAAAGCCAGAACCATCTGGGAAGATGACTGCTAGGCTGCCCTTGTCTGAAACAAAGATTTTCGTACCAGCAGGTAGCTGTGGATTTGCTTTCTCAAAGGCTGCTTTGACCTGTTCTTTCTCCTGATCGGTAAGTTGGTTGACATTGCCAACTTCAGTCACAGATGGTAACTGTGGTCGATAGATTTGGCTGTCCTTTTGCTTAACTGGAACTTCAATTGTATCCGTTGTTCCATCTGGATAAGTTACTGTTACTTCAACAACTGGATTTTCTGGAGTACCGCTTACCTTATCTGCTGGAGTAACTATTGTACCCTCTGGTAACTTGCTGGTATCCACTTTATCCGCAACAACTGCCTTATCCGCGTCAGTCAATGGGCTGTTTGGCTTATCTGAACCATCAATCAAGGCTTTACCTGCAGAGATAGCTGGTGTGTTTGGCTCGTCAGCTTTGACGCTTGGCTCATTAGTTGCGCTGTCCTTTTGCTTAACTGGAACGTTAATTGTATCGGTGGTTCCGTCTGGATAAGTTACTGTTACTTCAACAACTGGATTTTCTGGTGTTCCGCTTACCTTATCGGCTGGAGTAACTATTGTACCCTCTGGTAACTTGCTGGTATCCACTTTATCCGCAACAACTGCCTTATCCGCGTCACTCAATGGGCTTTCTGGTGTATCTGAACCGTCAATCAAGGCTTTGCCTGCAGAAACAGTTGGTGTATTTGGCTCATCTGGTTTGACCGTTGGCTCATTGCTTGCGCTGTCCTTTTGCTTAACTGGAACGTTAATTGTATCGGTTGTACCATCTGGGTAGGTTACCGTTACTTCAACGACTGGGTTGTCTGGTGTACCTGTTACCTTGTCGGCTGGAGTTACAGTAGTACCCGCTGGCAAGTTGCTAGTGTCTACCTTGTCCTTAACCGCTTCTTTATCCGCGTCAGTCAATGGGCTGTTTGGCTTATCTGAACCATCAATCAAGGCTTTACCTGCAGAGATAGCTGGTGTGTTTGGCTCGTCAGCTTTGACGCTTGGCTCATTAGTTGCGCTGTCCTTTTGCTTAACTGGAACGTTAATTGTATCGGTGGTTCCGTCTGGATAAGTTACTGTTACTTCAACAACTGGATTTTCTGGTGTTCCGCTTACCTTATCGGCTGGAGTAACTATTGTACCCTCTGGTAACTTGCTGGTATCCACTTTATCCGCAACAACTGCCTTATCCGCGTCACTCAATGGGCTTTCTGGTGTATCTGAACCGTCAATCAAGGCTTTGCCTGCAGAAACAGTTGGTGTATTTGGCTCATCTGGTTTGACCGTTGGCTCATTGCTTGCGCTGTCCTTTTGCTTAACTGGAACGTTAATTGTATCGGT
>NZ_MSJL01000044.1 GCF_001921825.1 Streptococcus acidominimus | reverse complement strand
GATAGTCTAGGTGAGGACGACCGCCACGACTGATGACTTTATCTTTACGACTGAATAACTCTGACAACAAAGGAAGAAAGATATTCCAATCCATAACGGCATCCAAACGTTCTAAGGGATTGCCTTTTTCTGATAGTTTTGACAAGATTTTTTCATCGTCTGTGAATAAATGCATGACAGCTCTCCTCATTACTTTTTATTCTATTATCTCATTTTGGGGAAATTTAGGAAGTTTTTAGAGGTCCCCTTATAGAGTATGAGTTGAGCCTAAAACCTCGGAAAATAGATAATCAGATGTTCTAACTTCGTTATGCCTCCTTTTAGTGAGTAGACTCAAAAGCGCCACTGGGGCTCTTGACAAAGTATCTTTTTGCTTTTTAAAGAGTATCAACTACCTGTGACTTTTGATGAAACCTTCATTTTCTTCATTTCCCGCCTCAAATAGTCTCTCCCCAGACTGTCTGATCTAAAAGCAAACGAAACAGTTATATAAAATATTCTATATATTGTGTTTTTTAGAAAAAAATAACAAAAATGACACTAGATGTTGATTTTATATTTGTGAAGTGATACACTAGAGAAAGACAAAGAAAGGAGAGAGTGTGACATGATAGGATCAATAAAACAGATAATAGTACCTGATATTCTCGTCCTAAAGCGGGACGGACGGACAGTCGCATTTGATGCAGATAAGATTTTAGCAGCGCTTGGCCGAGCGAGTGATGAGTTGGAACATCCTTGTTCGGAGGCGGTACTCCATCAGATTGTAGAGGCTGTGCTGGCAGAAATTCGCCGTCGCTTTCATCAGGATATTCAGATTTATGAAATTCAGACCATTGTGGAGCAAGAATTGCTCAAGGCTCGCTTATATGACCTAGCAGAAGTTTATATTCAGTATCGAACCAAGCGCGATTTTGAGCGCCATCAAGCTATGGACATCAATTTTACCATTGAGAAACTGTTAACCAAAGATCAGACGGTGGTCAATGAAAATGCGAATAAGGATAGTGATGTCTTTAATACCCAGCGTGATTTAACCGCAGGAATTGTCGGAAAGTCTATTGGTCTCAAGCTCTTGCCGGAGCATGTGGCCAATGCTCATCAAAAGGGAGATCTTCATTTTCATGATTTGGATTATAGTCCCTATACGCCCATGACTAACTGTTGCTTGATTGATTTCAAGGGGATGCTGGCAAATGGTTTTAAGATTGGGAATGCCGAGGTGGAAAGTCCTAAGTCTATCCAGACAGCTACTGCCCAGATTTCGCAGATTATTGCGAATGTAGCATCAAGCCAGTACGGTGGTTGTACGGCAGACCGAGTAGATGAGTTACTCGCTCCTTATGCGGAGTTGAATTATCAGAAGCATTTGAAGGATGCAAGTCAGTGGGTCTTGCCTGAAAAGCAGGAAGATTATGCGCGTGTAAAGACCCAAAAGGATATCTATGACGCCATGCAGTCTTTGGAGTATGAAATTAACACCTTATTTACTTCAAATGGTCAGACCCCTTTTACTTCTTTGGGCTTTGGATTAGGAACCTCATGGTTTGAGCGGGAGATTCAAAAAGCGATTTTGCAGATTCGGATTAAGGGCTTGGGCAGCGAAGAGCGGACAGCGATTTTTCCGAAGTTGATTTTCACATTGAAACGTGGATTAAACTTGGAAGAAGGTAGCCCAAACTATGATATCAAGCAGCTGGCCTTGGAGTGTGCGACCAAGCGGATGTATCCTGATGTCTTGTCTTATGATAAGATTGTCGATCTGACGGGATCATTTAAGGCGCCGATGGGCTGTCGCTCTTTCTTACAGGGTTGGTTAGATGAAAAGGGCGAAGAAATCAATTCCGGTCGGATGAATCTCGGGGTTGTGACCCTCAACCTTCCCCGGATTGCCATGGAATCCGGAGGGGATATCCTCAAGTTTTGGGATATTTTTGAGGAACGTATGGGGATTGCTAAGGATGCCTTGGTCTATCGCATGCACCGAGTTATGGAGGCACGACCAGCTAACGCTCCCATCCTCTACCAATACGGAGCTTTTGGAAATCGCCTAGGTAAAGACGATGAGGTGGGACAACTCTTTATCCATCGTCGGGCAACGATTTCTTTAGGCTATATCGGCTTGTATGAAGTTGCTACTGTCTTTTATGGCAGTGACTGGGAGACAAATCCAGTTGCCAAAGAATTTACGCTGGATATTATTCGGGTTATGAAAGAGCAGGTGGGGGCTTGGTCAGATGAGTACGATGTCCATTTTTCAATCTATTCGACACCATCTGAAAGTTTGACAGACCGCTTTTGTCGTTTGGATCGGGAAAAATTTGGTCTGGTCAAGGACATTACGGACAAGGAATACTATACGAATTCGTTTCATTATGACGTGCGTAAAAATCCGACCCCTTTTGAAAAATTAGAATTTGAAAAGGACTATCCTGCGGCGGGAGCGACTGGGGGCTTTATCCACTATTGCGAATATCCTGTCCTGCAACAAAACCCCAAGGCTTTGGAAGCGGTTTGGGATTTTGCCTATGACCGGGTGGGATATTTAGGAACCAACACACCGATTGATCGTTGCTATCAATGCCATTTTGAGGGGGATTTTATTCCGACTGAGCGGGGCTTTAAATGTCCAAATTGTGGCAATACAGATCCGAAAACGGTGGACGTGGTCAAGCGTACCTGTGGCTATTTGGGGAATCCTCAAGCGAGACCCATGGTCAATGGTCGCCACAAGGAGATTGCTGCGCGTGTCAAACATATGAATGGCTCAACTATACATATAAAAGGAGATACAAATGGGGAAGTACCAATTAGATGATAAGGGCAAGGCCCTTGTCGAGCGCTACCATGAAAAACATTCCAAGGGTGGCATGAATAAAAAAGATAGAATTGCCCAGTTACGGGAACAATTTTTGAAAAAACAAGGGAAATAAAATCGGGTAGGGAGGACGTTGGTCCTCCCTACCTTGTAAGGGGGAGACGATGGAATTAAGAAGGCCAACTCTAGCGGATAAGGTAGCCATTTTAGAGATGGTAGAGGAGTTTCGCAGGCTGAATAGTCCCACGGATGGCTTTTGGGTTGGAGAGGACTTTGATTATGAAAGTTGGTTAGAAAGAAATGCTACTGCGGAAATGGGTATAGGACTTCCGGCGGGTTTTGTACCATATATCCAGTATGTCTCCTTTGATGCTAGCAATCGAGCGTTGGGCTTTTTGAATCTTCGCTTGCGCCTTAATGACCACTTACTTCAACACGGTGGTCATATCGGTTACAGTATCCGTCCTAGCAAACGTAGGAAGGGTTACGCGAAGGAGCAGTTGCGTCTTGGTTTGCTTGAAGCGCGCTCTAAAAATATTTCTTGTGTGCTTGTGACCTGCAATATGAGCAATGAAGCCAGTCGTCGCACCATTCTTTCACAAGGGGGAAAACTGGAAAGTCAAGTTGAGGAGAGCGAACGATATTGGATTGATGTGGAGGAATTATGAATAATCCAAAGCCACAAGAGTGGAAAAGTGAAGAATTGAGTCAGGGGCGGATTATTGATTATAAGGCCTTTAACTTTGTAGATGGAGAAGGGGTACGCAATTCGCTCTATGTTGCAGGCTGCATGTTCCATTGTGAGGGCTGCTATAATGTCGCGACCTGGTCCTTTAAGGCGGGTATCCCTTACACAAAGGAGTTGGAGGAGCAAATTATGCAAGATCTTGCCCAGCCTTATGTTCAGGGCTTGACCCTACTAGGTGGTGAACCGTTTCTGAATACAGGTATTCTGCTTCCCTTGGTCAAGCGTATTCGCAAGGAACTACCTAATAAGGATATTTGGTCATGGACGGGGTATACTTGGGAGGAGATGATGTTGGAAACGCCGGATAAGTTGGAATTGTTGCGCCATATTGATATTCTGGTGGATGGGCGTTATGATCGCACCAAACGCAATCTCATGTTGCAATTTCGGGGTTCTAGCAACCAGCGTATTATCGATGTGCAGCGTTCTCTTTCACAAAACCAAGTCGTAATCTGGGAGAAATTACGGGACGGAACGAGCCAGTACGAGCAGCTAAAACGGGAGAATAATCATCCCAAATTATGATATAATGGTAGCGTTATGCTTCTAGGGAAATCTAGGAGCTTGTCCTGCGGAGATTGTTAGTTATACCCTTTGAAAATCAAACTAAGATACAAGGGCGTTAAAAAGCGGTTATCCCTCTTTAGGTAGTAGCAGTCGCTTCTCTGACTGTTATTACTATATCTGTAAAGCAGGTATAGTCTGCAACAGCTGCGGCAAACTAGGTAATCTGACGCAGATACTGGAGAGTTTATCTCCAAGGCTATCTTATAGCTTTAGACTGGGAAGATTTATTAGCCATATCTGTGCAATAGCTAGAGCCGTATCTGTAACCAATTAAAACTGGACAGCTATGTCCCTTTTTTGCGCAGAGTGTAGGACGAATTCGATTTGTTTGCTTTTGCTTTTGATTTTTATTGAGTATTAGATAAGGAAGAGAACATGTACGATTATTTGATTGTTGGAGCGGGTTTGGCAGGAGCGGTATTTGCTTATGAGGCAGCTAAGCGTGGCAAGAAAGTAAAAGTGATTGACAAGCGAGATCATATTGGTGGTAATATCTATTGTGAATCAATTGAGGGAATCAAGGTTCATAAATATGGGGCGCACATTTTTCATACGTCCAATAAAGAGATTTGGGATTACGTCAATCAGTTTGCAGAATTTAACAACTATATCAATTCTCCCCTTGCCAATTATCAAGGGAAACTGTATAATCTCCCCTTTAATATGAATACATTTTATGCTATGTGGGGAACCAAAACTCCGCAGGAGGTCAAGGATAAAATCGCGGAGCAAACCCAGCATTTACAGGGGATTGAACCTCGGAATTTAGAGGAGCAGGCCTTGAAATTGATTGGGAAAGATGTCTATGAAATCCTGATTAAGGGGTACACGGAAAAGCAATGGGGGAGATCTGCGACAGATTTACCACCCTTTATTATCAAACGCTTACCAGTTCGTTTTACCTTTGACAATAATTATTTCAATGACCGCTACCAAGGGATTCCAGAGGGAGGTTATAATGTTATCATTGAGAAGATGTTGGAGGGGATTGAGCTTGAGTTGAATGCTGATTTTTTTGAAAAGAGGTCAAGCTGGGAAGCACAGACCCAAAAAGTAGTCTTTACAGGGATGATTGACCAGTATTTTGATTACAAGCACGGGGCATTGGATTATCGCGGGCTTCGTTTTGAACATGAATTGCTTGAGACGGATAACTATCAAGGGAATGCCGTTGTCAATTACACAGAACGAGATGTACCCTACACACGGATTATTGAGCACAAGCACTTTGAATTTGGTTGTCAGGAAAGAACGCTCATCACTAGAGAATATCCTGTCGATTGGCAAAAGGGTGATGAACCCTACTATCCAATCAACGATGCGAAAAACAATGCTATTTTTGCCAACTATGCGAAAGAGGCAGAAGCGATCAAGGACAGGGTCATTTTCTGTGGCCGTCTAGCAGACTATAAATATTACGATATGCATCTGGTTATTGAGCGGGCGCTTGATGTGATTGCGGTAGAGTTTGAAGAATAAGCCTGGTTTATCTGTTATAGTCATTTAGTTTATATTTTTATTACTTCGTTACCTCGTCTTGTATAATTGAACTTTAGCTACAACTCACTGACAAAAAGATAAATACTCCTAGAAGCCACAGCTTCTTCGTCGTATTTCCTATTTTGTCTAGGAGTTGCTTAACGCTCTCGTATCTTGAGTTGTACTATTGAGAAAAGTTACACTTTTCTTATCTATCACTTGTCTAGTTATCAACTATTTCAACTACCTGCGACTCGTTGCCTAGTACTAAAAATAAACTAAACGGCTATATTACCTCATCTTGCTGTACCCCTCCAGTATACTAGCGACTTTTGATGAAAACTTTTCCCAATAGAATATTTGAAATAGTGGTCAATTATTTTCACGTTTTTCAACGTAGAGAGGCTAGCTTCACTACTCTTATCCTATCTCCTAGATAGTTGAAGCCCGCCCTATTTTTGATTTTTTTGAATATCATATAAAACAATGCTAATATAAAAGCAATTTTCTAAAAAATATGCTATACTAGAGAAGCAGAAAAGGTAAGGCGGTGGCTCTAATTTCTGAAAGGTGGTGGTGCTTATGAATGTAGGTACTGAAATCCAAAGAGAAAGGAGCGCATATTGTCGGTTTACGAGGCACTGCAACTCATGCTTGGTTTTGATAGTTTTTTACTATCATTCATTGGCTTGATTGTGATAATCGTAAAAATGAGCAATAAAAAATAACCGTCTCAACTTTGGTAGGTTAACGGTTATTTTTTAACAGTTATTGTCTGCCACCGTCTTAAACGGTTCTGCTGGGGTAGTTGTTTGCGCAACTGCCCTTTTCCTATTATCAGTATATCTAAAATGATATACATTGTCAAGTATTACAAGATGAGGATTATCAAAAGATATATAAATAAGCTGATGTTTAACTATTGATAGATTCGTATAGGCATCTATGATAATCATAAAAAATTACAAATATTAAAGCAAGTATCTAAAAAATATGCTATACTAGAGAAGCAGAAGAGTTAAGACGGTGGCTCTAATTTCTGAAAGGTGGTGGTGCTTATGAATGTAGGTGCTAAAATCCAAGGAGAAAGGAGCGAATATTGTCGGTTTACGAGGCATTGCAACTCATGCTTGAGTTTGGTGGTTTTTTACTATCATTCATTGGCTTATACTCGTCAAAAATCAAAATCTGACGTCGTTAACTCACCTTGCTGAACTTCAGTTCTACCTGCGGTTTCGTTGCCTAGTCAGATTTTGATTTTTATAGAGTATTAGTTGTGATAATCGTAAAAATGAGCAATAAAAAATAACCGTCTATAACTTTGGTAGAGTTAACGGTTATTTTTTAGTAATCAAAACCAGCCACCGTCTTAAACGGTTCTGCCGGGGTAGTTGTTTGCGCAACTGCCCTTTTTCTATTACCAGTATATCTAAAATGGCATAAATTGTCAATCATTACAAAATGAGGGTCTGTTAAAGATAGGCAAGGAAGCTGGTATTTATACTTAACAAAAGTAGAACAAATTTGCTTATCACAATACAAAAAGCCTTGCGGTACAAGGCTTTAGGAGATATGCGAACATCCTCCCTGTAGGGATCGAACCTACGACCCACGGATTAAGAGTCCGCTGCTCTGCCAGCTGAGCTAAGGAAGGAAAAGAAAAACGCTGTATTGGTACCGGTGATTCATGAATTGTATTGATCCCGCACAGTCAGTAGCAGGTGGGTAACTCGTTTCTAACTTCAGTCGCTTCCGTGTGAGACGGCCTGCATACTGTTAGAAAGCTCTTGTTTCCCTAGTAATACAAAAATAGTCGGTCAACACATAGGTATGAATTCGTATACCACAGCAGTTCTCATCTATGTATTTATCTTACCATATTTTGAAAAAAAATCAAGAAAAAATTGACAAAAAAGAAAGCGTTATCGCAAAAAGTCTCTTTCTTTACTCTCTCAAGACTTTGGCGATTTTTATTTTTTTAATTCCTTAATTTTTTCTTGGGTCAATTTAAGGGCTCGCTCGTATTTTCCTGTTTCATTGGCTTCAAAATAGTGTTGATAGACGAGCTTATCAGGAAGATATTGTTGGTCCACCCATTTTTCTGGAAAATCATGGGGATAGAGATAGTCTTGGGCATTGCCTAATTCTTGACTTCCCTTGTAATGACCATCACGGAGGTGTCTTGGAATCGGTAGGTATCCATTTTTCTTGAGATCGGCAAGAGCCTGATCCATAGCCAAGTAAGCAGAATTTGATTTCGGTGAAAGAGCAAGGTCAATGACGATATTGGCAATGGGAATGCGAGCTTCTGGAAAACCTAGTTTTTGGGCGGCTTCAAGAGCGGTCACAGTATGGATTTGAGCTTCAGGATTAGCAAGACCGATATCCTCATAGGCAATGACTGTCAGTCGTCTGGCAAGGCTTGGTAAATCTCCAGCTTCAATCAGACGGGCAGCATAGTGGAGACTAGCGTTGACGTCGCTTCCCCGAATTGATTTTTGAAGGGCGGAGAGGACATCATAATGTCCGTCGCCATTCTTATCCATAGTGATATAGCTTTTTTGTAGGCTATTTTCCATGGTCTCAAGCGTGATATGGCGGATGCCTTCCCTATTTTCAGGAGTGGATAGGATGGCTAATTCTAAGGAGTTAAAGGCTGAACGCAGGTCTCCATTTGTGCTAGTAGCAATGAAGTCAAGTGCCTCATCATCTAATGCAATAGGAAAATCGAAACCGCGCTCAGGGTCTGAGATAGCTATCTGGACAGCCGTCTTGATGTCATCATTTGAGAGAGGCTCTAATTCAAAAATTTGGACACGGCTCCGAATGGCAGGTGTCACGGAGAAAAAGGGATTTTCTGTGGTTGCACCAATCATGATGAGGTTGCCATTTTCAAGCAAGGGTAGCAAGAAATCCTGCTTGGTCTTGTCCAAGCGGTGGATCTCATCAAGGAGTAGAATCAAACCGCCAGAGAACTTAGCCTCTTCTGCAATTTCCTGGAGGCGCTTTTTGGTATCAACAGTGGCGTTGAAGGTGCGAAAGGCATACTTGGACGTCCCAGCAATGGCGCTGGCAATACTGGTCTTGCCAATCCCTGGTGGACCATATAAAATCATGGAAGATAGACGTTTAGCCTCCACCATGCGGCGGATAATTTTCCCTTCTCCGACTAAGTGGCTTTGTCCAATGATCTGATCGATCGTTTTGGGGCGCATGCTAAGAGCAAGATTGTCAATCATGTGGCTTCGTCCTTTCTATCTTTTTAGTTGCTTTTATGTTACACTTATCTATATATTCTATCATAAATACTGTAAAGTGAGGCAAGATGAGTAAGTACGGATTTTTAGATGTTCTGGATAAAACCATGGAAAAACAGTTTCCCTATGATTTTGAAATCAATTGGGATAAGAAAAATCATGCGGTAGAGGTTGCATTTTTGTTGGAAGTAGAAAACAGGGCGGGCATTGAAACGGTTGATGACGAGGGAAATGCAACGGCAGAGGATATTTTTTTTGAAGAAGCGGTCTTGTTTTACAATCCTTTGAAATCAAGAGTTGTAGCAGAGGACTATTTGGTCACCATTCCCTATGAGCAGAAAAAAGGGCTCTCCGGTGAATTTATCGCCTATTTTGTCGCATTTTTAGCAGAAACGGCAGAAAAAGGTCTGGATGACCTGATAGACTTTTTGGCAGATGATGAGGCAGAAGAATTTGCGATTGTCTGGGACAAGGAGCATTTTGAAGCAGGTAAGGCTAGGCTGGTGGAAACGGACTTTCATCCTTATCCTCGCTATTAAATGAGAAATCGATGAAGAAAGGAGAGACTATGTGGCAGGAATTACGAGTGGAGCTTGAGCGCCGGGGGGAGGAGATTGTATCGAATCTCTTGATTGAGCTAGGGGCGCAAGGTGTCGCAATTGAAGATACGGCGGATTATCTGGATAAGGAAGACTTATTTGGCGAAATTGTGCCTGAAAAGGAGCAATCGGACTTGATTACGATTATCGCTTATTACCCAGAAAATCTAGCGGTAGAGGATATTAAAATAGCCTTGCTAGCACGTTTGGATGAGGTTAGTGATTTTGTAGATCCAAGCACGATCCATTTAGAAGATCAGGCCTTGGAAGAGGAAGATTGGGCGGACAATTGGAAGAAGTACTATGAGCCAGCGCGTATTACCCACGCTTTGACGATTGTACCGTCGTGGACGGACTATGAGGCAACCGCAGGTGAGAAGGTGATTCGCCTAGATCCTGGTATGGCCTTTGGAACTGGGACCCATCCGACAACCAAGATGAGCTTGTTTGCCTTAGAGCAAGTCTTGCGAGGTGGTGAGCGTGTTCTTGATGTGGGGACTGGAAGTGGCGTCCTTTCGATTGCTAGCTCCCTTCTCGGTGCGGGTGAAGTCCATGCCTACGACCTTGATGAGGTTGCGGTGCGGGTAGCGGAAGAAAATATTGCCCTCAATGCCCATACGGATAATATCACGGTGAAAGCAGGCGACTTGCTTCGGGGTGTGGAGCTTGAAGCAGATGTTATCGTTGCTAATATCTTGGCGGATATCTTGGTGCATTTGACAGAAGATGCCTATCGCTTGCTCAAAGATGAGGGCTATCTCATCATGAGTGGGATTATTGCGACCAAGTGGGAGATGGTGCGAACAGCAGCTGAAACAGCAGGATTTTTCCTTGAAACCCAGATGATTCAAGGTGAATGGAATGCAGCTATTTTCAAGAAGACCAGAGAAGTATCTGGAGTGATAGGGGGCTAGATGCAGCAGTATTTTATAAAGGGTGAGGCAGTTTCAAATCTTGTGATTGAGGATCAAGATACCATTAAGCACATGTTTCAAGTCATGCGGTTGGCGACAGGTGATCAGGTAGTCTTGGTCTTTGAGGATGGTATCAAGCGCTTGGCGCGCGTGGTAGATGAAAAGGAGTACCGTTTTGAAGTGATAGAGGAGTTGCCAGATCAAGTCGAACTACCCGTGGATGTTACCATTGCCTGTGGATTTCCCAAGGGAGATAAACTAGAATTTCTTGCCCAGAAAGCGACAGAGTTAGGCGCGAGTCAGCTCTGGGCTTTTCCGGCAGATTGGTCGGTAGTCAAATGGGATGGTAAGAAGATTGCCAAAAAGATTGAAAAGTTGCAGAAAATTGCCTTGGGAGCGGCAGAGCAGAGCAAACGAAATCGGGTGCCGGACGTTCACTTGTTTACCAGTAAGTCGGATTTCCTTGCAGCATTTGACCAGTTTGATAGTATTCTCATCGCCTATGAAGAATCTGCTAAAGCAGGTGAGCGGGCAATCTTGCTAGAGGCTCTCTCCAACTTGGCAAGCGGTGAGAAACTGCTCTTTATCTTTGGTCCTGAGGGCGGGCTATCACCAGATGAAATTGTGCAGTTTGAGACCAAGGGCGGCCGTAAGGTTGGTCTAGGTCCACGGATTATGCGGGCGGAGACAGCCCCTCTTTATGCCCTATCAGCAGTTAGTTTTGCGCTGGAGATGCGACACTAAAAAAGCTTGCAAAAGCAAGCTTTTTGGGGTTAATAAGTGAAGTTCTCCCCATACTGATGAAGAATAGCATAGTAAACCTCTTCGGGTGTTTGGTTACTAGTGGTTAAAACGATATTGACCAAGGGGAAACCCATTTTGAGGTTTACTTTGGAGCAATATTTTTGAAAAGCATTCATTTTAGCTAGATATGTTTCGTTGTCTTTTAAAGTAACGGAGATATAGGTTTGGTTTATGTGAGAGCGGAGGTGAATACAGGAGATATCTTCCCAAGGAATGAAGCCGATAGCTAGGGCAGAGGACTTGTCTACAATCCCCTTTTCATCTACAAGGAGAATGGGAGGTAAGTTGGATGAGGAGGTAAGCAGGCGTTTTGTATAAAAAACAAAAGTCCCGCTGAAGAAGAGAATTCCAAGAATACCAATAAAAATGAAGAGAGGCGAAAGAATGTGAGTCTGTCGCTCAGTAGAGTAAAGAAAGATACAGAATATGGATAATAGCACCATTAATAATGAGGTGGCTCCAAATAAAGCATAGTGACGTTTTTTGCTCGTTACAATAATTGGTTGACTCATGGCTTTCCTCCTTTAGAAGTATTTTTGTCTATTGTACCATATCTAGCATAAAAGAGAGGTTTGAACCTTTTTCTTTTTTAACTAAAATGGTAAAATAAGAACAATAATCGGCAGGAAAAGGAAGAGAAGATGAAAGAAATCAATCTAACAGGAGAAGATGTTATTGCTCTGACAGCCCAATATATGCCAGAAGAGGATGTAGCTTTTGTACGCAAGGCATTGGAGTATGCCCTAGAAGCTCATAGTCAGCAGTTTCGTAAATCAGGCGAACCTTACATCATTCATCCGATTCAGGTGGCTGGGATTTTAGCAGGCTTGCAGCTTGATGCGGTGACGGTAGCCTGTGGTTTTTTGCATGATGTCGTTGAGGATACGGAGGTCACGCTGGATGAGCTAGAGGCGGAGTTTGGTTCGGATGTGCGGATGATTGTGGACGGGGTGACCAAGCTCGGTAAGGTTGAATACAAATCACATGAAGAACAGCTGGCAGAAAATCACCGGAAGATGTTGATTGCTATGTCTAAGGATATGCGTGTTATCTTGGTTAAATTGGCGGATCGTCTGCACAATATGCGGACTTTGAAGCATTTGCGTAAGGATAAGCAGGAGCGAATTTCACGTGAAACAATGGAAATCTATGCACCGCTTGCCCATCGTTTAGGAATTTCTTCTATCAAGTGGGAATTGGAAGACATGGCCTTTCGCTATTTGAATGAGACGGAGTTTTACAAGATTACGCATCTCATGACTGAAAAACGCAGGGAGCGGGAAGCCTTGGTCAATGAGGTGGTTGATAAGATTCGTGACTTTGCAAGCGAGCATCATCTCCACGGTCATATCTATGGTCGCCCCAAGCATATCTATTCGATTTATCGGAAAATGCATGATAAGAAGAAGCGCTTTGACCAGCTGTATGACTTGATTGCTATTCGCTGTATCATGGAAACGCCGAGTGATGTCTATGCCATGCTAGGGTATATCCACGAGTTGTGGCGTCCGATGCCGGGTCGGTTTAAGGATTATATTGCCAATCCTAAGGCAAATGGCTACCAGTCGATTCATACGACAGTCTATGGTCCCAAGGGTCCGATTGAGTTTCAAATTCGAACGGCGGAAATGCATCAGGTGGCAGAATACGGGGTAGCTGCCCATTGGGCTTATAAGCGCGGTGGAAAGGCTACGGCTAGCCAGCAGGAGCTCAAATGGATCAATAATTTGATTGAGTTGCAGGCAGATGCTGGCGATGCGCAGACCTTTGTCGACTCTGTCAAGGATGATATTTTTACGGAGCGGATCTACGTGTTCACACCAGATGGGTCGGTCAGAGAATTGCCTAAGGATTCTGTGCCGATTGACTTTGCCTATGAAATCCATACCAAGGTCGGTGAAAAAGCAACGGGTGCCAAGGTCAATGGTCGGATGGTGCCCTTGACTACCAAGTTGAAAACAGGAGACCAAGTTGAGATTATCACGAGTGCCAATTCCTTTGGGCCAAGTCGCGACTGGGTTAATCTGGTAAAAACGCATAAAGCTAGAAACAAGATTCGCCAGTTCTTCAAAAATCAAGACAAGGAATTGTCGATTACCAAGGGGCGTGAGCTGGTTCAGAGCCTCCTGCAGGAAAATGGCTATGTCGCCAATCAATACTTGGATCGCAAGCACTTGGATGACGTACTGCAAAAAACGAGCTATAAGACTGATGAGGCGCTCTTTGCGGCGGTCGGTTTTGGAGAAGTTTCTGCCATGTCTATCTTTAATCGTTTGACCGAAAAAGAAAGACGTGAGGCGGAACGGGCTAAGGCTAAAGCTGTTGCAGATGAATTGGTCAACGGTGGCGAGGTCAAGCAGGATAATAAAGATAGTCTAAAAATTCGTCATGAGGGTGGTGTTGTCATTGAAGGGGCATCAGGTCTCTTGATTCGCCTTGCTAAGTGTTGCAACCCAGTGCCGGGTGATGAGATTACAGGCTACATTACGAAGGGGCGCGGTGTGGCGGTTCACCGTACGGACTGTATGAACTTGAAAAGCCAGGAAAATTATGAAGTGCGTTTGATTGATGTGTCATGGGAGAGTGAGCCTTCCAGCAAGGAATACATGGCTAATATCGATATTTATGGACTCAATCGTTCAGGTCTTCTCAATGATGTTCTGAAAGTCTTGACCAATTCAAGTAAAAATATTTCTTCTGTCAATGCCCAACCAACCAAAGATATGAAATTTGCAACGATTCATGTGTCCTTTGGTATTCCAAATCTTGCAACGCTGACTAGCGTAGTTGATAAAATCAAATCAGTACCGGAAGTGTATTCGGTCAAACGAACAAATGGGTAGGTGGATAGATGAGAATTGTGATTCAGCGGGTGAGAGAGGCAGCGGTTACCATTGAACAGCAGGTTCATGGACAAATTCAGCAAGGCTTACTTCTCTTGGTAGGTGTTGGTCCTGATGATGGCAAAGAAGATGTGGACTATGCGGTGAGAAAGATTGCCCACATGCGGATTTTTTCGGATGAAGAGGGGAAGATGAATCGCTCGGTTCAGGATATTGGAGGGCAAATCCTCTCTATTTCACAATTTACCTTGTTTGCGGATACCAAAAAAGGCAATCGTCCAGCCTTTACAGGAGCGGCAGTACCAGCCCTTGCCAAGAAACTCTATGAGGAGCTGAACCAAGCTTTGGGAGCTTTCGTCCCTGTCCAGACTGGTATTTTTGGGGCGGATATGCAGGTCTCCCTTATCAATGATGGCCCTGTGACTATTCTATTAGATACGAAAAACAAGTAGATTGCTTGAACCAACAAGTCCTAAATTCCCTGCTCCTCGTCTGTATATCAGCGTAGTGAATGAGTTATATTATTTCTTTAACGCGTCTTACCGTACTCCTGTACCATCTGCGACACTATAAAAAGCAGTCTGCTGTTGCTTTTCAGCGGCTCTAAAATCATAAGAAAAAGACCTGAACAACCGTTGATGAGGAGGTTCAGGTCTTTTATGCTGCTTCGATATACAAGCCGTTTGCAATAGCAAAGGGGATGGCAATTGTTGTTTCCTTGCATTGGATAAGAATGCTTTGGGTAAAGGTATCAACTTGCTGCACAGTAAAGCTGTCATTTAAGGAGAGATTGATGTGTTCTAGGAATTGAAGGAGGGGGAATGAATCGTTGATTCGAACCAAGTAATAGTTTCCAAGTTTTGTGACTTTGTCAAGGGTATCTTGGTGTTGTTCTTCCAGAAGTTGATCTTTGGGAGGAATAGTGCCTCCATGCGGACAGGTCTTTGGAGATCCTAGAAAGCCATCCAATTGATCAATGAAGTAGTCTGATACAGTATGCTCAAGCACTTCGGCTTCTTCATGCAATTGGTCACTGGTATAGCCCAGATGTTCAAGGAGAAAGACCTCAATTAAGCGGTGCTTACGATAGAGACGGGCGACCATTTTCTGACCAAGAAGTGTCAACAGATAGCCCGCTTGCTTGTCTTTTTCAATCAGATCTTCTTCAATCATCCGTTTGGCCATTTCAGTGACGGCAGGTGGAGATACCTGCATACGCTCTGCAATCTCCTTATTGGTGATTTTTTCCTTTCGCGTGCTGATTTCGTAGATACATTTTAGATAATCTTCTTTGTTAGGGGTCATATCGGTATCCTCTCTTTTTCTCGTCTAGTATTCTAGTATAACAAAAATTCAAATGAAAAGTAAAACTTCTGGATTGCATATAAGATACGAGGGTGTTACACAAGATACAAAGCCCGTAAAAAACTCACAGCGAAAATAGAAAATTTGACGCAGAAGCTATGGTTTCTAGGAGAATTTGTCTTTTTCGCACAGAGTTTAGGGCGTGTTCAGTTACACAAGATACAAAGCCCGTAAAAAACTCACAGCGCACTTTCAGGTATTCACAGTCACTTCCCAGACTGTTTTGACGAAAACGTCGTTTTCTTTATTTCCGACCTCCAACAGTCTCTCCCCAGACTGTTGGAGCTAGTACTAAAAATAAACTAAACGGCTATAAAAGATAAACGAAATAACGATATAAAAGCAAACTCCCAGTGCTAAAAGTAGGAGAATAGCACTAGGAGTTTGAAATATTATATGGATTTTTTTACGAACATGCGCATCATCAAAGTGAGAAGATATAAAGGTGTCCATAGACTGATGTTCTAGCAAGTAGAATCGCATTGAGTAGTAAATTCCTTGACAATGGCGATCCGTAATACTCATCCTATAAATAAACTATTTAGCTAAGCCCTCAGCGATTTTATCCAAATTCCATTTCATCATAGCATAGTAGCTGTCTCCATCTTCGCCTTCTTCAGCGACAGAGTCGGTGAAGATTTTCGCATAAATCGGGATATTGGTGTCTTTTGAGACAGTCTTCATTGGACGGTCATCGACACTGCTTTCGACAAAGAGAGATGAAACCTTGGTTTGACGTAGTGTTTCAACCAAGTGTTTGATTTGGTCAGGTGTTCCCTCTTCCTCGGTGTTAATTTCCCAGATGTAGGCAGATGGAACCTGATAGGCTTTTGAAAAGTATTTGAAACATCCTTCGCTAGTGACAATCATTTTTTTCTCAGCAGGGATGTTGTTGAACTTTTCTTTCGCTTCCTTATCTAAGGCATCAAGTTTTTCAAGATAGGTGGCTAGATTTTTCTCGTAAGTTTCTTTGTTACTAGGATCTTTTGCAATCAATTGCTTGGCGATATTTTTGGCATAGATCATCCCATTTTCAAGGTTGAGCCAGGCATGTGGGTCTTCTTTCCCTTTTTCATCTTCTCCTTCGAGATAGATGATTTCAACACCATCGCTGACAGCAAAGTAATCTTTATTTTCGACCTTATTGGCATTTTTGACCAATTTGGTGAACCAAGCGTTTCCGCCGGTCTCAAGGTTGATACCATTGTAGAAAATAAGATCAGCTCTTGAGGTTTTTTTCACATCTTCAGGAAGAGGTTCGTATTCGTGTGGATCTTGTCCGACAGGGACGATACTATGTAGGTCAATCTTGTCACCTGCGATATTTTTCGTCATGTCGGCAAGAATGGAGTTGGTCGTAACAACTTTTAATTTGGAAGATTCTGCGCTAGCGTCCTTTGAGGGACTTGTGCAGGCGGCGAGACCTAGGATTGCGAGTAAGGCAACTGCTAAAGTAGATAATTTTTTCATTTGTTCTCCTTGTGAATTATGAGTGAGATGACTTTTTGAAATAGCGTATGAGAATGCCCTGTTTTGGGGCTAAGAGGAAGCTAATCAAAAAGAAAGTGGCTGATGTTAAGACGATACTAGATCCTGCGGCAATATTAAAACTATATCCTAGAAAGAGTCCAACGATAGAAGCAAGTGCTCCCAAGGTGGAGGATAGAAAAATCATGGTTTTAAGACTGCTGGCATAGAGATAGGCAGTAGCGGCTGGTGTAATCAGCATGGCAACGATGAGAATGGTTCCGACACTTTGCATAGCTGTGACAGACACCAAGGTTAGTAAAATCATGAGCAGATAGTGGTAGACATTAACCGGCATGCCCATGGATTTTGCAAGTAGTGGATCAAAGGAGGTAATCAAGAGTGGCTTGAAGAAGAGGAAAATCAGGAAGAGGACGACGGCGGCAACGCCAATCGTAATCCATTTATCCAGATCTTGCACTGCAAGGATATTCCCGAATAGAATATGGAATAAGTCGGTAGAGCTATTGGCAACCCCAATGAGGATTACTCCGAGTGCTAGAAAGGATGAAAAGGTAATCCCGATTGCGGTGTCGCTCTTGATGATACTATTTCCTTTGATGTAAGTAATCATGATGGATGCGAGTAGACCAAAGGCAATCGCACCGATAAAAAAGTTAATGCCTAAAATATACGATAGGGCAACTCCCGGTAGAACCGCATGGGAAATGGCATCTCCCATGAGGGATAGTCCTCGTAAGATAATAAAACAGCCAACGGCTCCAGCAACAATGCCGATGACAATGGCTGTCACCACAGCATTTTGCAGGAAGTGAAAACTTTGCAATCCCTCAATAAATTCTTGAATCATTTTTTGTCCTCCTCCATGAGTATCAAATGTTCGCCATAGGTGGCTTTTAGATGATCCTTGGTAAAGGTCTGATCGGTTTCTCCAAAAGCTATAAGCTGACGATTGAGTAAGAGAACTTGGTCGAAATAGGTGGTGACCTTGCTCAAATCATGGTGGACAATCAGGATTGTTTTTCCTAATTTTTTAAGATTGCGTAGCGTGGTCATGATAATATTTTCGCTGACCGAATCGATCCCGACAAATGGCTCATCTAAGAAGATATAGTCTGCTTCTTGGACGAGACAACGGGCGATAAGCACACGCTGGAATTGACCGCCGGATAGCTCGCTGATTTGCTTATCGGCATACTCTAGCATTCCGACAATTTCAAGGGCGCGTGCAACCTTGGCCCAGTCCTCCTCCTTAAAACGCTGAAAGAGACGGATTTTAGGATAAAGTCCCAAGGAAACACATTCCTTGACCTTTATAGGAAAGTTAAAGTCAATCGCCGCTTTCTGCTCAACATAGGCAATCTTATTGCGCTGTTTGCGGATGTCCTTGTGATCAAGGGTCGTTTGTCCCTCGTGGTCAATAATATGAAGCATGGCTTTTAGCAGAGTAGACTTCCCTGCTCCGTTTGGACCCAAAATACCTGTAATCGTAGGCCCCTGAATAGTTAACTGAACAGTGTCTAAGGCTAGCACATTGTGGTAGCGGACACTTAGATTTTTTATTTCAATCATCTGTATTCTCCTAGATTTTTAATAGACTTGTTCGGTAACTACTTGGTTTCAAAATTAATAATCCTACAAATTAACTCAGCACGTATTTCAAAACGTTTTCTCCGACCACGATAGTCTTGTTTCATGATTTGAAACGTCTTAAACTTCGCATTGAAATGCTCAATTTGGATACGAATCGCTGCCATCTCACGATTTAGTTGCTTTTCCTCTTCCGTCAATCTGTGATGTTTTGAGTTCTTAGCTGGAATAAAGCTATTTTCAT
>NZ_MSJL01000043.1 GCF_001921825.1 Streptococcus acidominimus | reverse complement strand
GAATAAGCAAACAATTTCTAACTTTTCTTCTACTGATTTTGGACTTCTTTTGGACATGTGAAAACTCCCCTTATAGTGTCTAGTGAATTTTTGTTTTTTCACTGTCCACTATATGGGGAGTATATCAGTCTTAAGATGGAGATTTTATTACATGAGATAGAAAGAGCCACAGCTATTTCCGTTTTAGCTACTTACAGATGTGCTACCTTTAGGGATAAATACTCCTAGCTCTAAAGGTATAGGATACCTTTAGAGGCAGGAAATAGAAGTTTGCAGAGCAAACTCTCCCTAGTCTCTGCGTCGTATTTCCTATTTTTCAGTCGGTTTTTTAACGGCTTCACATCTTGTTTAACTGAACTCGGACTACAACTCACTGACAAAGCCTATTTAAAAGGTTGAGTAAATCAAGAAATATCACAGTAGGCATCTGATTGGCGCTTATACGCCAATCTAGTTGCCCTTGTGGGGGTCTCACGACGAAGCGAACCGCTTCTGTTCGGCCGCCTATTTTGTCTAGGAGTTGCTCCCACAGTCTAGGGATAGACTGTGGGAGGTGGGAAATAAAACGAGGGAAACTCGTGTCAAACAGTCTAGGAATAGACTGTGGGAGGTGAGAAATAAAACGAGGGAAACTCGTGTCAAACGTCCTCGTATCTTGTGTAACTGAACTCGGACTACAACTCACTGACAAAAAGATAAATCTCATTGGTTGCAAAGCAACCTGCTTCGATTTCCTATTTTGTCTAGGAGTTGTTTAACGTCCTCGTATCTTGTGTAACTGAACTCGAGCTACGAGCTGTGCAAAAAAGATAGTTTTTCCTAGAACTCATAGTTCTGCGTCAAAACTCCTATTTTTGCTTTGCTCGCTTAACACTCTCGTATCTTGTTTATCTCATCGGATGGAGCGATTGGTAGAGATTGATAATTTCTGTTGTGATGCGCTTGCTTGTAGCTGAATCGAGATCCGTCAAGTTCGGTAGGATAACTGCTACTGCAACCTTTGGATCTGCACTCGGCGCGTAGGATACAATATTGGTATTGACTGCACTCAAGACCTGACCTGTCTCTGTTGTTACAAAGGTTTCGGCTGTACCAGTCTTGGCACTAATTGGCACGCTGGCACCTTCTGCAATGGCTTTCCCTGTCGTAAAGCCACTTTCACCATTGACGACCATATAGAAGCCTTGCTGGATAAGCGCCATCTCTTCCTGTGGGACATTGACCTGATTCAGCTCCTTGCCCGTAATAGGTTCAATAATCTCTCCTAGACCACCATCTGCATTGTTGGCATAGATTCCTTCTGCTAAGTGCGGGCTAACCCGTCGACCACCATTTGCTACCGTAGCGGCGTATTGCGCCATCTGCATCGGAGTGTAATTGTCAAATTGTCCAAAGGAATTGGTTAGATAGTTTGAAATCGAATAATCTTTAGGGATAAATCCAGTTGATTCCAGCGGTAGATCAATCCCTGTTGCAGCACCTAGACCATATTCACCAAAGGTCGTCCGTAGCTGTTCCATTGAAGTACGAAGGGTTTCATTCTCTTTCAAAATCATCCCAGGGACATAGGGTTGTCCAATCATGTCGAGAGCGATTTGAACCATGTAGGTATTAGAAGAATATTGCAGAGCTTCAATTGCGTTAATATTGCGACTGCCAAAAACTGTAAACCAAGAATTGATTGGGGCAGAACCGGCAAATTGAATCGGCTGATCTGTCAATACCTGATTGCCTGTCAGCACACCAGTCTCCCAACCAGCTGTCAGGGTTGCTCCCTTGACAATGGATCCCGGAACAAAGGTATTGGTAATAGTTCCTAGGGCATTCTCCTTGACCTCATTAGTCTTTGTATCATGACTGTATCCCGCCATAGCAAGGACTGCCCCAGTCTGGGGCTCAAGCACCACGGCATAAATCCCTTCTGAATAACGGGCGCTTCCTGTCGCCAATTCAGCATCAAAATAGCGCTTCAGAATGGCATTGACCCCATCTTGGAAAGCTAGGTCAATCGTCAATTTGACATTTTTCCCCTTGCTTCCTTCCTGAATGGTGGTGATGCTCTCGACATTTCCATTTCGATCGAGGTTAATTTCTTTCTTCTCTCTCTGGCCTTGCAAAACTTCTTCATACTGCTTTTCCAGATAAGCTGTTCCTACACGATCATTGAGCGAGTAGCCCTTGGCTAAATAGTCCTTAGCATCTTCTTCTGGCAAACCTGCCTGTTGTGTGGTGACCGTTCCGATAATGGAAGCTAGGGAAGTCCGATTTACAACCCGTTTCCAGCTACTTGCGGTAGAAATCCCCGGCAACTGGGCTTCATTCGCTGCAATGATAGCAATCTGTTCAGCCGTTAGTGGATCTGTTACCAGATTAACCGTTTCAAAATAAGCCGCAGCATTCATTTGCGAAAAGAGTTCTACGACCTTTAATTCCTCATCCGAGTATGCCACCTGCTCTGGAGTCAGGCTCGCAACAGCGTTATTGTAAATGACTGCTTCGTTCAGACTGTTGCCATCTGTATCCAAGCGCTGATCCTTGGGCAGTTTTTTGACAACTTCTGCATAAACTTCTGGATCAGCCAGATAGTAATCTGCCCGCTCCCGCGGTGTCACATCAACATCTGTCAAGTTTATCCACTGCAAGAGCATCGCTGCAATCTCTTTCATCTGACGGGCTGTCATTTTATTGGAACGGGTAAAGGTCGCTACCTGCTCTACCTGATTTTCCACTAGGGCGACACCTTTTGCATCATAAATCTGCCCACGCACAGAACTATTGGTAATCACTTTTTGGCTGGCCTTGGCTAATTTATCGGTATAAAACTCTTTATTGATAATCTGCATATAGGCTAGACGCGAAATCAAGATTGAAAACAAGACAAGCACAATGGCAAATAAAATATTCAAACGTCGAGGGATAAAGGCATCCTCTCGCCCCTTGCGGGAAGGTACATTTTTCGTCACTCTCAAAACCTCATTCTAGAAAATTCTTCTCTATTATATCACAAGGAGCCTCTTTTTTTCTGTCTGGACTGACGGATTCTGGCTATTTTTTCAACCAATTCATCTGTAAATAAGTGCTAGAACCTCATTTGGTGTAAGATACCGTTTTCAATGCACCAGGTCTGATTTGTTACATTGGCGACAAAATCTTTATCGTGAGAAATCAACACTAAACTCCCCTTGTATTCTTTTAAAAATGCCTCCAAGGCCAAAAGGCTTGTCAAGTCTAAAAAATTGGTCGGCTCATCCAGAACCAATAAATTATGGTCACTCAGCAAGGCTTTTGCTAAGGATAGCCGAACGCGCTCCCCGCCTGACAAACACGCCACTTTCTGCTTCGCCTTCTCATAGCGGATCCCCAACATGGCCAGAAAATTTAAAATTGTCACCCTATCCTGAAGAGAAGAACTCGCCGCATTCTCAAAGGCTGATTGTTCCTCATCTAAGTCTTGCAAATCCTGAGCAAAATAAGCAATCGCTAATTTTTCTGAAAAATACCCTGCCAACTCTTTTTGGGTCAACTGACGGATCAAACTGGTCTTTCCAGAGCCATTTCTTCCAGTAAGTGCAAGACGATCTCCTTTTCGCATGGTCAAGGCAGGATAGTCTACCAAGGGGCGACCTCCCACTACTATCTGTCCCTCTTCTAATCGGAATAGAGTATGGAGATTTTCTTCCATAGCCCCTCTCATTTCCAACTTTACCCAAGCTTCTTTGCGAGGTTGCTCTACTTTTTCAAGACGCTCCATTCGTTTCTCAATGGCCTTAGCTCCTTTTGCCATTGACTTAGCCTGACTGTCATAACTTCCCATCATTGACTGAACTTTCCATTCCGAACTGGACCGTCCTTTTTTACCTTTGGCTAAGTTTTTTGCTCTTTGCTTACGCGTCCGTGCAATTTCCTGCAATTGATTTACTTTCTGCTGATACTGTTGATAGGCATGTTCTTGTTGCGCCCTCTCCTTTTCTCTCATTAGCTCAAAGTCCTGATAATTGCATTAATAGTGATGGATCGTCTGTTCACTCAACAGCCAAATATGATTGACAACCTGATTCAAAAAATAACGATCATGACTGACGACAAGGACTGTCCCACGATACCGCTGCAATTGGTGGATCAACCATCTTCGATTTTCTTCATCCATATTCGCTGTTGGTTCATCTAAAAATAGGATACCCGCTCGTTCAGACAAGGCTCTTTTCACAGCTTTCAATACTTGCTCACCACCTGATAAACTGCTAACGTCCTTCAATTGAGGAACATAAGCCCAATCAGATCGCACCAACACCTGTCCATCATACTCCTCATCTTCTCCTATAAAAAGTTTTAATAGACTAGATTTTCCTGCCCCATTTTCGCCTATTAGTCCAATCCTCTGCCCAGACTGAACCGCCAGATGATCAATCGTGAATAACGCTCTGCCCTGTACTTCTTTTTGAAGATTGCTACATTTTATAACTTCCATACTCATTCTCCTCCTAATACTCTTGAAAAATCTAAACGACACGTTGTTGACTTGCTTTGACAGTATAGTCGTTTAGTTTATTTTTAGTACTAGCTCAAACAGTCTGGGGAGAGACTGTTTGAGGTGGGAAATGAAGAAAACGAAGTTTTCGTTAAAAGTCGCAGGTAATACTGGGGTACAGCAAGACAAGTTAACGAAGTAATAAAAATATAAACTAAATGACTATATACTCGTCAAAAATCAAATAGAGATATAGAAGAGTACACAAAAAGCCATGCTAAAGTCTTTTTCTCTAACATAGCTTTTCTTTGCTTTGACAGCCAAAGAAAAACCAGAATCTACCTAATAATCTCTCTAGACCAGGACCTGCCTAGAGATTTCATCACATAGCACTTCTAAACCTCAATAGCACAGTCTTGCCCCTTGTTTTCGCATGACATAATCAGCAACGCTGTCAAACAAAAGTCAAGATAGATAATAGGTTTAGTTGTTATTCATGGTTTTTCTGACCTCATTTCCTTTACTGGCAATAGTATAGCATATTTTTAACATGATGACAAGGAAAACTCTCTCCTAAAGCACCCTAAAATCGTGAGTCATTCGGCAATCGTTTAGCCCAGACAGCTAGTCTCTTGGCGAAGTACTCTTTGTTCTCTTTCTGCTCTCGTATCTTGTAATTGAACGCGGGTTAAAAGCTCGGAAAAAAAGATAAATACTCCTAGCTCTAAAGGTATGAGATACCTTTAGAGGCGGGAAATAAAAGTTTGCGAAGCAAACTCTCGTCTAAAGGCTCTGCGTCAAAACTCCTATTTTTGCTTTGCTCGCTTCAACAGTCTAGGGATAGACTGTTGAAGATGGGAGATAAAACGAGTGAAACTCGTGTCAAACGCTCTCGTATCTCGTGAAATTGAACTCGAGCTACAACTCACTGACAAAAAGATAAATCTCATTGGTTGCAAAGCAACCTGCTTCGATTTCCTATTTTGTCTAGGAGTTGCTTAACGCTCTCGTATCTTGTTTTAAATCGTGGTTAGGGGGGTTGCGGTGTCTGGTGATGTGTCATGGATCTGGAAATCCACACCGACTCCCAAATCGGCTTGAGATAGCTGATTGACCATGGTCATATGTGCCAATTCCTTGATGTTATTTTCCTTGCTGAGGTGTCCTAGATAAATCTTCTTGGTGCGATTTCCGAGAGTGCGAATCATGGCATCTGCTCCGTCTTCGTTGCAAAGATGTCCCTTATCGGACAAAATCCGCTGCTTGAGATTCCATGAGTAGGAACCTGATCGCAGAATCTCAACATCATGGTTAGATTCAATCAAGTATCCGTCCGCATTTTCGATAATCCCTGCTAGACGGTCGCTGACATAGCCTGTATCCGTCAGCATGACAAAGCTCTTATCGTCTTTCATAAAGCGGTAAAATTGTGGGCAGGCCGCATCATGGCTGACACCGAAACTTTCAATGTCCAAATCACCGAAGGTCTTGGTCACCCCCAGTTCAAAAATATGCTTTTGCTCCAGCGCAATCGTACCTAGCTTGGCTTCCATAGCCTGCCAGGTTGCCTCATTGGCATAGATGTCCATGCCGTATTTACGGGCTAAAACGCCAATGCCGTGGATGTGATCACTATGCTCATGCGTAACCAAAATGGCATCTAACTCTTCAGGCCGACGGTCGATTTCTGCTAATAAGCTTGTAATCTTCTTCCCTGACAGACCTGCATCTACTAAAATCTTCTTCTTCTCTGTTTCTAAATAGAAGGAATTTCCACTGGAACCAGAGGCTAAAATACTATATCGAAATCCTATTTCTCCCATACACTCCTATTCTTCCTCTTCAGTATCCTCCCACTCATCAGCTGTCATATCCTTAATATATGGCAGGACAATGGTGAAGGTTGAACCATGTCCATATTCACTCTTGGCCCAGATAAAGCCCTTGTGTTGCTTGACGATTTCCTTGGCGATAGCAAGCCCAAGTCCTGTACCACCTTGCGCCCGTGAACGCGCCTTGTCTACCCGATAAAAACGGTCAAAAATCTTAGGCAGATCAGCCCTTGGAATCCCTAGACCTTCATCAGAAATGGAGATAATCAACTGGGTGTCTGTCGTCTTCATACTAAAGGTGATGTTGCCACCATCTGGTGAATATTTAATGGCATTATTTAAAATGTTATCCATGACCTGGGTCATCTTATCCGTGTCGATTTCAATCCAAATCGGTGTAATCTGATAGTCACGAATAAGGGTATATTCTTTGCCTGCCTCCTGCTGGCTCTTCATCTGATCAAAGCGGTTTAAGATAAAGGTCACAAAGGCTGTAAAGTTGATCAGCTCTACGTCAGCTGAACTAACCTGATTGTCAATCCGCGAAAGGCTCAATAAATCAGAGATCATCCGCATCATACGATTGGTCTCATCTAGCGATACCTTGACAAAGCTAGGGGCAACAGCCTCGGTCAAGGCTCCGTCATCAAGGGCTTCCAGATAGGATTTTACTGATGTCAACGGTGTCCGCAATTCGTGGCTAACGTTTGAAACAAACAAGCGCCGCTCCCGCTCTTCCTTGGCCTGCTCGGTCATATCATGCAGTACGACAACGAGACCTGAAATCAAGCCGCTCTCGCTACGAATGGTCGCAAAATTGGCCCGCAGGGTCAAAAATTCACCATTTTCATTATCGTGTTCAATGACAATTTCAGGCGTCTGAGCCAGCAAATCTCGAAAACTATAATCCCCACGAATGCCTAAAATTTCTAATAAGTCACGCTGCTCCGTTGTTTTAGCACTAAGTCCTAACTGCTTTTGCGCTGTTTCATTGACCATGATGACCCGACCTCTACGGTCTGCCGCCATCACCCCATCATTCATATAGGCGAGAATAGAGGCCAGCCGTGTCTTTTCCTGTTCCAAGTGGTCATGGGTCAGCCTGATCACTTCTGACAAATCGTTGAGCGAATTGGCCATATCTGTAATCTCCGGACTGCCCCTCATATCCAGAACATCCGAATAGTCCAGCTCAATCAAGCGTTTGACCTTTTGATTGAGTTCCTTGATTTGCTGATTATCTCGGTGATTTTCAATCAGTAAGACCGCCAATGCAATGACAAAACCAATCAAGATGACCACAAACCAAAATTCAGGTTTTGTTATTAAATACCGTAATTGATTAATCATTTCCTTTTATATAATACCCGACACCACGCCGCGTCAAGATGTATTCTGGACGGCTCGGTGTATCTTCAATCTTCTCACGCAGACGACGAACGGTCACATCAACAGTCCGTACATCTCCAAAATAATCGTAACCCCAGACGGTTTCCAGTAAGTGTTCCCGCGTCATGACCTGACCTAGATGCTTGGCCAAATGGTGGAGCAACTCAAATTCACGGTGGGTCAACTCCAATTCCCTGCCATGTTTTTTTGCCACAAAGGCATCTGGAATAATGACTAAATCTCGAATGCTTAGCTCCGGTGTACCAGTCGCATCCAGCTCAACTTGAGTTTCTGCCAGCTCACTACGACGCAAGAGAGCCTTGACCCGAGCCTGCAATTCCCGGTTTGAAAAGGGCTTGGTCACGTAGTCATCTGCCCCGATTTCAAGACCAATTACCTTGTCAAACTCGCTGTCTTTAGCTGATAGCATCAAAATCGGTACATTGCTGGTTTTGCGAATGGTTCGCGCCACTTCAAGACCATCAATCTCTGGCAACATCAAATCGAGAATCACAATATCTGGAAATTCAGCTTCAAATACTGCCAAGGCTTCACGACCATCAAAGGCCGTCACCACCTCGTATCCCTCTCGCGTCATATTGAATTTGATAATGTCCGAAATCGGCTTTTCATCATCCACAATCAAGATTTTTTTCATCTTTTCTCACCTCGTCATTCTTCTGCTATTATACCAAAACTCCTCCAAATTAGCTTGGAGGAAGCACGGCGGGGATAAGATGAAAAGGATAAGAGCTTCCCCTATCCTTTTCAGCTGATTATTGTTTATTTTCTAAGACCACTTGACCATTTACGGACATTGGTCAAGAACAATAAAATTTTAGGTTTTATTCAGACGCAGTCGTTGAATGAGAAGAGGCTTCCACTTCTTTCTGGGCTTTCTTTCCTTGATTCAGCAGGGCTTGAATGATTTTTTCATCGCGCAATTTTGTCGAATCATTGATAGCTGCCGCTGATTGTACAATGACAGCCTCTAACTCTTGGCGCTTTCTTCTACCTTCTTCAATCGCTGCTATAATACCATTATTCTGTTCGACAAGGCTTTGTGCTAGACTGGTCACTGCTTCAACAGACATGCTCGGTCTTTGTGCCACGCGCTCCAAGTTTGGAATCACTTCCTTACTGGTCTCTGCCAACATCGTAAGGGCTGCATTATTCGCATTAGTAATTGCGTCCGCTACTTGTCCAGCTTTTTGGGACTGCTGCAGCATACCCAACTGTGCTAGGGTCAATTTCATTGTCGGAATTGTATTTCTTCTCAACATCCCTAAACGCTGACGACTATCCGAGGAAACCTTGACAAGGTTCCGCATTTGAGGAGTTGTCGCCCAAGCAACATATAGGCGGCTAATATACTCTGTTCGCTGCTGCTCTAAGGTATTGATAACCTCCGTCAACCGTCCTAGCTTTTCTTGCTCCACATGGTAGCTAGCGGACTGGCTATCTAGCTGGCTTAGTGCTTGTTGTAATTCATTGGCGCGTTGACTAGCTTCTTTTTCAGAAGCCTCAATAAAACAAATCACCCCTACTAGGTTTTCAATCGACTGGGTATTGTCCTCAATCAAACGTTCCGCTGATACAATGTTGCGCGCTAGGAGATCCTCCTGCTTAACGACCGTCGCTGCCAAGCTATCCATGCGACTTTCAATTGATTGGGAGCTAATGTGCAGCTCTTGCAGGGAATTTTTCCCCTTATCAAACAAACGGCTAAAGAAACTCGGTTTCTTTTCCAATTCTACCGCTGAAACATCCTTATACTTTGCCACAAAGCCATTCACTTCACGATTGACTTGTAAAAATAAATCATCTACCTCTGGAATGGTCAACTTCCTTTGCTCTTTCAGAAGATGATTTACCGTAGCATTCACTGCTTCAACTGCTTCTTTTCCAAAATCCAAGAGCTGGTTTTGATCCTCTATGAACCGCTCCACTAACGAAGGAACACGTGCTTCAATGGCAGTCTGTTGCTCCAAAGAGAGGGAGGGCCAAAATTGCAAACCATCTGACTGATTCGATTCGATCTGACTGATCACCGAGCTGGTCTTGTCTGTTTTTAATATCTCATTTGAGGCAATCGCATCAATATCAAATTGAAAATCACTCATGATTTACTCCTTTTCCCTTCTGAATCATCTGTAAACTAATTTCAAACTCGGTTAGATTTTCTTCATTCAACTGACGTAGCGAAAAAGTCAGTTGTTCATCTAATAACTCCAAGGCTTGTCTAGCTCTCTCCAAGCGCTCGTCTGCCCCGTGGTAATGTTCGGGTTCTTGCTTAATTTTTAAGTAGCCTGTCACGATATCTGAAAATTGATCGACGACAATACCATGCTCTGCCATCAACTCCTGCATCTGATGGCTACTAATTTTCTGGATCAGCGCATCAATTTCTACATTTTTTTCATGGATGCGTAAATAGAGTTCATAAATCTCCGGCGCATCTTTCCGCAGCCTTCTTGCCACCTTATCCCCCATTTCTGGAGCAATTTCTGATGGGATACTATCTAAACTTTCTGCAATCTGCCCTCTTAGCTTTACCAAGCGATAGGCTGACTTATAGCTGTCAAAGCCAAGGTGTTGCTCAATCTCTGAAAGACAGGTAGAAAGTTGATCGAGCTGGTTGAGCAGTAACCTTCCAACTAGATCCATGTTTTCAACATCTTCCTCTTCTTGAAATAGGAGAAACTTTTCATAATTTTTAACGGACTGCTGAAACAGGGCTTCTAAACGATCCTGCTCTTTTTGCTGTACCTGCTTCTTTTGATGTTCCCTGTACATCAGATAGCCTACTACCAAACCAAGTGCTAAAAAAATATACCAAAATCTTAGCAGTAATCCGAGACCAAATAGTAGTAGAAAGAAGGTGATACACCCCTTTGCTCCATAGAAATTTTTCATTAACAATTCTCCTCCTTTGCCAGTTCGTCCCTATCACGAGCAGTCACCTATTATGGTATCTCTAGCTTTTTCAATCAATCCTCAATACAGGTTCTGTTCTACCTTCTATTTATAGCTAGCCACATCAATTACTAAGGTAGATGATGGTTTGTGATGAGCTAGAATACTCTCCTGTATAGAAAAATCTTAAATCCATTATATCATTTATTTGAAAGATTCGTCACTATACAAATCATATTATCTACAAATAATTGAACTATCCGAGCCATAAAAATGGCGAATCAGTAGATTGAAAAAGTTCTTTTTGAATCTCCATCAGGCGACAGGGATCAATAGGAGTTCCGTTAGGGAATCGACTTTCCTATCTTCATCGCTTGTCGCCAATCTGGTTTTTCCCCATCATCTGCCCAGTATTCGTCTAACTCAACAATGAGATCATCCCGTATCTTGATAAAGCTGACGGCATGGACAGAAAACAACTGATCAATAGGAAAAACACGGGTCACTACAATGATGGTGTCCCCTATTTCTTCAATGCGCTCAATTTCTCCAGCCCAGTCTCCAGGATAGTCACAATTAGCCCTCACATATTCTTCCACAGAAAAACATTCATTGGTACACCACCAACGGATGATCGCATCTTCAGCAAAGAATGCTTTGAGCTTGACTTCATCTTGTGCCAACACAGATGTTACAAATGATTTTACATCCATGACCATACCTCCTCTAGGATTCAGCTTCATTATACCATGGAAACCTTTTTAGGTAGAAGAAAATATAGCAATTTTTCGCAACATTCGCCTAAAATCCCGCTCAACCAACTTGGTCTGCTGGTGACTGGACAAGGCATTTTCTGCATAAAGTCCCTCTGGATTAAAATAGCTACGCTCATAATCAGCATCATTTTTTCTGCTCCGATTTGGAGCGCGAAAACCCTTGGTCACTCGATTACGAAAGGCAGGGTCATGAGGAGAGACAGTATCTACATCTAAGTCCCAGTGGCGCTTACCTGCCTTGCCATAGTTAAAGCTCGCTCCGTTAACAATACCTATTTCCTCTACCTTCTGCGCATCCATTTCATTGAGGAAATGCCCCTGACTATCTAGGATAAATTCTGTATGAAAATGAATCAGAATCTTAATATTAAAGGACTGATAGCCTGACGGATACCGCTTTTCACCACTCTCAAACTTGAGTTTGTTGTGCAAACGAGCAGAAGTACCAATGCTGTAATCCTTTTTTAGGTGCCACCAAGGATAGAGCTTCCGCAGATAACGTGCAAGGGCTTGACCATCCGTCTCACCGACACTCCTAAAATGATGGCGGACATACTCTGCCTGCTGGCTCGAAATGACGTAGCGAAGCTGGTGCAATTGCCTTGCTAGTAAGTCCTTTTGGCTCATGGTCTGCCCTGGAAAGGCTTGGTCAACCGTATGAGAAAGCTCCCACCAAAAAGGATCATGAGGGGGGAGATCTGGATGAAAAGCTGCTACTAAAGCCTGATTTTCAGCCAATTCTCCCCTTACATCATCTGGCATACCAACACTGGTGACCAAAACCGGCAACAACTGGCGAGGTCTTGTCCGCGCTTTTTCCAATTGCCATAGTTTGCGAAATAAAGCCGAACCAATCCGGCAATCACTCATGTCCTCTTTCGTCTTGACAATCTTCGCTAGCGTGTCGTCCGACCAGCCCTGCTCCTTTAGCAATAGCAGTTGCTTGGCTGCACGATAGCGCTCTACTATCCCTTTCTGCGTAAAGGGGTATCTGCGTTCAGACAAGAGTTTCCACATCTTTGCCTCCTTTTCAATTGATCCTGCTAATTGGGCTCTATAAAAATCAAAATCTGACTAGGCAATGAAACCGCAGGTAGAACTCTGTTCTTTCTTGTTTTAAGGAAACAGGCTAAAAACCTCCACTGGAGCTTTTTACTCAGCAAGGTGAATGAACGACGTCAGATTTTGACTTTTATAGAGTATGAGCTGTTTTCATTTCAAATACAGAAACCAATAGAAAATAGGAGCTACACCCAGCCCCTATTTTCAGTCCTACAAGTTGGCTACTACTTACGCATCTTTGGGAGTGCGTGAATAGTTAGCAATGTCTGCAAGAATATGCTCGGTAAAGTCTGCAAGACTGACCGTTTGCGTTTCCTTGTGTCCGTAGCGGCGGACATTGACAGCCCGATCTTCTACTTCCTTATCTCCAACAATCAATTGGTATGGAATTTTACCTGTTTGACTTTGGCGAATCTTGTACTGCATCTTTTCATTTCGCTCATCAACAACAGCACGTACACCGCGATTTTGCAATTCTTTTGCTACTTCCCAAGCGTAATCCACATGCTTCTCATTAGAAACTGGTATCAGAGTGACTTGGGTTGGTGCAAGCCAGGTTGGGAAAGCTCCCTTGTAAGTTTCAATCAAGATAGCTGTAAAGCGTTCCATGGTTGAAATCACACCACGGTGAATCATGACAGGACGGTGCTCTTCTCCGTCAGCCCCGATATAGTGGAGGTCAAAGCGCTCTGGTAACAAGAAGTCAAGCTGGATGGTGGATAGGGTTTCTTCATTTCCAAGAGCTGTTTTCACCTGAATATCCAATTTCGGACCATAGAAAGCGGCTTCTCCTTCTGCCTCAAAGTAGTCCAAGCCCATATCATCCATCGCTCCTTTAAGCATGGCTTGGGCATTTTCCCACATCTCGTCATTGTCATAGTATTTATGCTTATCTTCTGGATCACGATAGGAGAGACGGAAGCGGTAGTCAGTCAAGTTGAAGTCTTCATAAACATCAATAATCAACTGAAGCGCACGTTTAAATTCTTCTTGAATTTGCTCTGGGGCAACGAAGATATGCCCGTCATTCAAGGTCATTTCACGCACCCGCTGGAGCCCTGAAAGGGCACCTGACTTCTCATAACGGTGCATCATGCCAAGCTCGGCAATGCGGACTGGCAATTCACGATAAGAGCGTACATGGTTTTTATAGACTTGGATGTGGTGTGGACAGTTCATTGGACGAAGGACAAATTCTTCCCCGTCTCCCATGTCCATTGGCGGAAACATATCTTCTTGATAATGCTCCCAGTGACCAGAGGTCTTGTACAACTCGACAGATGCGAGCGGTGGAGTATAGACGTGTTGATAGCCAGAGGCTAATTCCTTATCAGTGATATAGCGCTCCAAGGTACGGCGGATGGTCGCTCCATTTGGTAGCCAGAATGGCAGACCTTGACCAACTTCTTGGCTGATCATAAACAAGTCAAGCTCTTTCCCTAGTTTGCGGTGGTCACGTTCTTTCGCTTCTTCCCGCATTTGAATATAGTTCTTCAAATCTTTTTTATCAAACCAGGCAGTACCATAGACCCGTTGCATCATGGCATTATCGCTATTTCCCCGCCAGTAAGCCCCTGCTACATTGAGCAACTGGAAGACCTGAATGCGACCTGTTGACGGCACATGAGGCCCACGGCAAAGGTCTACATACTCGCCTTGGCGGTAAATGGTCAAGCCACCCTCATCTTCGGAATGTTCCTCAATCAGTTCCAACTTGTAAGGATCGTGCTTGAAAATCTCACGCGCCTCATCTTTTGAAACTTCCTCACGAATGCTCGGGAAATTCTCCTTGACGATTTTCTTCATCTCTTCTTCAATGGCTGCCAGATCTTCGTTTGAAATCTGTCCTGCTTCATTATCTGTGTCGTAGTAGAAGCCATCTTGAATAGCAGGCCCAACCCCTAGGTGAATATCTGGGAAATGACGGCGAGCTGCTTGTGCGAATAAGTGAGCTGCTGAATGGCGCAAGATGTCCAGTGCATCTTCATGGTCTGGAGTGACAATCTCAAGTGAGCCGTCCTCTGTAATGGCACGCGTTGTATCAATCAGCTTGCCGTTCAATTTACCAGCAAGTGCCTTTTTGGCAAGAGAATTGCTAATGGATTGTGCAATCTCAAAGGTTGTTACACCAGATTCAAATTCGCGCACAGCGCCATCTGGGAAAGTAATCTTAATCATACAATATTCTCCTTTTTTATCAGTATAATCTAAATCATCAGGTGCCTGCCCATCATGGGCTAGCCACTGACAATCGCCTAGAGATAGGCTAGTAATCTGACATACCAAAACACTTTTCCTTATCTGACAGGAATGCTTCCAACTCCTCCTCAAGAGGATAAGATAGCTCCACCAGCCACCAAATGCTTTCAGCTAGCTTCTGCTCCTTTTGTACTCTACTTGTTCGGTTTATGTTTAGTATAGTCATTTAGTTTATATTTTTATTACTTCGTTAACTCGTCTTGCTGTACTATTGAGAAAAGTTACACTTTTCTTATCTATCACTTGAAATAGTTATCAACTATTTCAACTACCTGCGACTTTTAACGAAAACTTCGTTTTCTTCATTTCCCACCTCAAACAGTCTCTCCCCAGACTGTTTGAGCTAGTACTAAAAATAAACGAAACGGCTATATTAGGCAATGAATTGAAGGTAGAACTGACGTTCACCGAGGCGAGTTGACAAAGGATCCTTTTGATCTTTGAAGAGTGCAAAAAAGTCCTACATCCAAAAGGACGTAAGACTACGTGGTACCACCCTCATTCGTGCCTGCCTACTCTAAAAACACTAGGACAAACACCTCGAATTAGCTATATCGTAGCAACCGTTTTATGTTTTCATAAAAACTCAAAAGAGGAGTATCTAATCAGACTTTTTATGCGTTTGCAGCAACCACGCACTCTCTTGAAAAAAGTTCCCAATAGACTTGTCTCTGATGCTATTATAGCACCTTCAAGCGAAATTTCAAGTATTTTTCTTATTTTTTTAGAAGTAGCCCAAGCAAACTACCGAGGGCTAGAAAAGTCGAGGAAATCCTTAAATAGATAGGAATATATACTCCTGCTCCACTTGTATTGCTCTGGCTCACCACAAATAGGGGCGGTAGATAGAACCGAAGTTCATCAAGGCAAGTCAACAATGTAGAATTTTGATTTTTAAAGAGTATTATGGTGTCATAAAAGCTCAAAATAGGAAGCTCTTTATGCGTTTACAACACCACACACTCGCTTGAAAAATCCCTAACAGGCTTGTCTCTGCTGTTATTCTAACACCTTTAACCAAAAATTCAAGTATCTTACTGATCATTTGCTTCCTGACACTTCTCTCAAATGAGGGATGTAAAAAATTGATTTATTCTAGGACATCTCAAGTCCCTTCCTTTTTTTATTGATCGATAAAAATAGCGCAAGGATTGCGAGGATTGTAAATACCAACCAAGTAAGCCTGATATTATAGACTGCCAAGGAAGAAAAAAGAAAGGTTCCTGCGGGGAGTGACAAGGTAAAAAGCATTCCTAGAAAATTATTACTTTGTGCCAAAATGTCTGAAGGTAGACTTTCCATCAACAAGGCATCTAATTTGGGCATAGCTTTCCCCATGATATAAGCGGCAAGAGATAATAGGGCAATGCCAAATAAGGGACTTATAGGAGCTACATTTACCAGTCCAAGCATTCCAAATAAAGAACTATTCATTATCAAAAGAGTTGAAAAACTTTTCTTTGAAAAGTAGTCATGGGGTGTTAAGCTACCTAAGATAGCTCCTACTAGCATTGCAATTTCAACTACAAATAAGGATTGTCCATACGTCCAGTTAAACAAAGTATGCTTCATGAAATAGAAGTTATAAATACTCCCGACAGCCCCTCCTAGTGCATTGATACACAATATTGATGCTAGTATTTTCAAAAAAGAAGTATCGTTTGAACTTTTAAAGATGGTATCCATTTTTCCATACATGTCTTTAAATTGTTTTAATAAGGAATCTGATTTAGTTACACCAACCGTTTCATGAGTCAGCTTCTTTTTATTCATCAAAAGGACAAGCGCAGATAGTAGAAATGATACTGCATTGATTACAGCTACGAATGAAAAATGGTTATTTGATACTGTCAGCAACCATATACCAAAACTTTGTCCAATGATATTACATAAATATGAGGTAAATTGTGCAAAGGAATAGGCTTCAAACAATTCTTCTTTCGGAAGATTTTTTTGTAAGATAGGTAGGCGTAAACCTGCTGCATAATCGCTTAGCATATCACTAATGATATTTAAAAGACAGACAAAAGAAAATACGAGGAATGTCTTGTTTTCAATAACGAAAGCGACTAGGGTAAATAAAATTGCTTGAAGGATCCCAACAAACACCATCATTGACCCCTTATTTCGAGTACGATCCGCCTTTATACCCACCCAAAATGTAAAAATTGTAGGAATAATGGTTACCATATTCGCTATAAAGACAGCAATACTGGCGTGTGGTAAACTGGCAGCATAGATAACAAAGACTAAATTATAGATATAGGAACCAACAGAGTTGAGCATCCTTGAAATCGTTATAATTCTATATAAACTGTTCTTAAAAAATAATGTCATCTTTCACCACGATATACTTTTATATTGGCTCAAAACACAAAGGTAATCCGCTTGTAACCCCTTATCTTTTTCAGCCAGTATCCCGCTGGCTAGTAACAATCCATTTACATAAATTCGGGCAAATCATACCAGGATGTCTCATGGTACTTAAACTGTGATGCTTCCATATCATTCTCCATTGTCAATGATTTTTATAAATGGATATTTTTTAGGATTTTTCATGATTTTTTTTACTTTAGTTTCAATATAGCGTTCAAATTTTTCTTCAAAAATGCTACCACTTGGGCCCTTGTGCTCTTCTGAATTACAGTATTTTGTTAAAATTGTTTTTTTCATAATATTCTCATTTCTAATCAAACTCCCCTCCCCATCAGAGGAAAGGGAGTTTGATGCTTAGTTGGTATTAACTTGACATTTATAAGTTACTACAACATCTTGAGACGGCGCAGAGCATTTGCTTGCTTCTAATGCAAATTGTGTCATCGTTTGTTCCTCCTTTATTTTTTATAGCCGTTTAGTTTATTTTTAGTACTAGCTCAAACAGTCTGGGGAGAGACTGTTTGAGGTGGGAAATGAAGAAAACGAAGTTTTCGTTAAAAGTCGCAGGTAGTTGAAATAGTTGATAACTATTTCAAGTGATAGATAAGAAAAGTGTAACTTTTCTCAATAGTACAGCAAGACGAGTTAACGAAGTAATAAAAATATAAACTAAATGACTATACAACCACATTATAACCCGTCAAGCAACCACTCTAACAAAGTTTTCATATTTTCTTGTCCCCTTTTTTCAAAAAAGAATACTTATCTCTCAACTCCCCCTACAATGAAAGGATTAGAGATAAGTATTCTTTTTGATAAAACCTATGCTATTTTAATTTATTCAACATTTTTAAGCCAATTTTTCATGCTATTCATATAATAATCAGCGCTATCTGCACAATTCAGAAGTTGTAGAATTTCAATTGATTTCTCCATTTTTTTAATTCCCTCTTCTTTATCACCCTTTATATAGTCATGTTGTCCATCTGCGAATAGATAGATAATTCGTAAGTAGCTATCATTTTCTTCAAAAAAACAATCCTTAATCTGCTTATCAAAATAGGCTGCCTTACTTAACTTTTTCTCACTGATAGACTTAAATAATCCATTTAATAAGATTGTCTGGATATAATTTTTATTTTTTCGTAACTTTCCCAAAAAATCAACTTTTTGCAGCATTTCCCTAGTATATTGAAAATATAAATCGAGTGGTAATAAACAGGCTACATCTGAAAATAATTTTAATTCAAATTCTCCCCAAATATCGATAAAGAACAAATAATCATATAAAAATGTGAGTTCTTGTTTACTCATTTCAACTTGATCATCAAAAAGGCACATATGCCCCTTTATAATCAGGGCGTTGAATAGATAGCTTTCGTCTTTGTATCGCTCGTATTTCTCTATCTCATCTTGGTGCATCTTTTGTAGCAATGATGATGGATCGTGTTTCGCTGTGGCACTCCATATACTCGTTTTTAATTGTTCATATGCTGTTGGTTGAAAACCTCTGACCAGATAAACGAACTCTGTCAATTCTGTATGAATATTTTCTAGGGCAATTAACAACTTCGAAATGGTGATGTCTGATTCTCCATTTTCAAATTTGCTAAGCATAGAATAAGAAAATTTGCCTCCTGTGGCTTCTTTCAAAGAAATCTTTCTGCTCGTTCTCAAATCTTTGAATATTTCTCCCATATAATCCATTTTATCACTAGACTTGTTCGGTAACCAAATGTGATATACTATTTGTATGGAAACAATGTATGAAAAAGCTCAAAAACTCAGTTCAGAGAACTTCAAACTTCTCATAGGTGTTCAAAAAGAGACCTTTCAAGAAATGCTTACCTGTCTCAATGTAGCTTACCAACGTCAACATCGTCAAGGAGGTCGTCCACGCAA
>NZ_MSJL01000042.1 GCF_001921825.1 Streptococcus acidominimus | reverse complement strand
ATGGAAAGATTTGGTTTTAGCTGTTTGGAGGGCTTTTGATAGAAGAGCAGTGTCTGCTGGGCTTAATTTAAAATCTGTTGGTTTCATATTTCTATTATATCACGTATCATTATTTTTTATTGAGTATTACGTGAAAAAAATGCTCAAATTTCTCTCATGGAGGGAGCAAGAGAAATTCTTGAGTGGGCTCGGGAAATGGGGATGAAACAATTTATCTATACCCATAAAGGGGACAATACCTTTGCCATTTTGGACGAATTAGGCATTTCCCACTATTTTGTAGAAGTGTTGACGGCTGATTCCGGTTTTGCAAGAAAGCCGGATCCAGAAGCAGTACTCTATCTTATGGAGAAGTATGAGTTACCTCAAGAAGCTACTTATTATATAGGAGATCGACTGCTGGACGCTGAAACAGCTCAAGCAGCGGGGATAAAGAGTCTCAACTTAACTCTTGGGAGTTCGGCTTACAATACCCACATTGACTGTCTTTTAGACATTAAAAATGCAATTGTTTAAGATTCACTTAAGCATTCTTTTCTATAATAATCTTATTCTTTTTCATATAACCTCCTTAAATTGAGCAGTCTATGACTGCTCGATTTTTTGTGGGTCTACTTTTATTCCTATTATAATCAATATACAGCTGGAGCTTGCACAGTCTAGCCAGCTAGGGAACCGTACTCCCCCAGAGATTAAACGCTGTAAGGTTTGTTTAAACATTCTTTTCTATAATAGCTTTATTCTTTTTCATAATAATCTCCTTACAATGGACTTGGTTAAAGAGTCCGAAGTTAACCATAAAAAAATCGTAAATTGAGGGTTTCAGTTCTCCATTTACGATTTTTGTTTTTCAAGGACTTTTACCCAGTCCTTTCTTTATTGGTTCAGGCTAATAAGAGCAGTTTCTGTTCCCCAATAACCAGTTTGAACTTGGAGTTGCAAGCTAGGATCGCTAGCAGTGTCAGGGTTGACATCAAAGACTACCTTGCCAGTAGCGCTATTTTCTGGGTTGAGTTCGGAGTACAAGAGGTTAGCACCTGCGTCGTCTTTTACATAGATACCAGCAGAAGAATCCGCTTCGTATTCGGTCTCCCCTTTGATGAGTTTAAAGTAGTTATCGGACAAGGTGATGGATTCTTTGCCGTTATTTTTAATGGTCACGCTAATGATGACATACTGTCCATTGGCATTTTCGCCAAAGTATTCATTTCCCACTCGGGCTGCCAGTTCTTTGGATTGAACGGTGTATTCTACATCTCCGACGGTGAATGTATCACCAATTTTATGGATGACCTCTTCCTTTTTATCTTTTGATGGCTTAGAAGAGGAGCTTGTTTGCTCCATTGCCTTATCAACCAACTTGTCAAAGGTAGAGGATTTAGAGCTACATGCGGTCAGGGTCAGGACTGCAAGTGCTAAGAGAGTGAAGTGTTTAACGTGTGTTTTAACCATAGTCGGTTTCTCCTTGTTTCTTTTTTGCAAACAGTTTGCAAGCTGATTATATCACAAATGCTAAAAAAAAAAAGCAGAATAAGATTCTAAACTCCATATTTTTTTGAAAAAATAGTGGCAAAACCCTTGCAATTCACCATGAGATATGGTATTCTACTATGGTGCTGTGAAAAATCAGCTTGTAGCTTTGATGCAAGAGGTTGCGACACGCTCGGTTGCATTGCCACGCAACACTGTCGGTTTTCTTGCGGAGCTAGCCTATTATCTTAAATAGACGAAAAGGAGAAAAAGATGGCAAACAAAAAAATCCGCATCCGCTTGAAAGCGTACGAACACCGTACACTTGATACAGCAGCTGCAAAAATCGTAGAAACTGCAACACGTACAGGTGCAAGCGTAGCTGGTCCAGTTCCACTTCCAACTGAACGTAGCCTCTACACAATCATTCGTGCGACTCACAAGTACAAAGACTCTCGTGAGCAATTCGAAATGCGTACTCACAAACGTCTTATCGACATCGTGAACCCAACGCAAAAAACAGTTGACGCTCTTATGAAACTTGACTTACCAAGTGGCGTGAACGTAGAGATTAAGCTTTAATCAAAAACAAGATTAGTAAGTGTTTGAATTGAACACGGACTGAACTCTGTGTGAAAAAGATAAATTCCCCTAGAAACTGAAGTTTCTTCGGAAAATTTCCTATTTTCACTTTGAGTTCTGCGTCCTTTGTATCTTGTTTGAGCATAAAAAACGCTCGTTAAAAACTTTTTAAACTATAAAATAAGAAAAGGAATATTTTTCTCATGACAAAAGGAATCTTAGGGAAAAAAGTGGGAATGACTCAAATCTTCACTGAAACTGGTGAATTTATCCCTGTAACTGTCATCGAAGCAACTCCAAACGTTGTTCTTCAAGTGAAAACTGTTGAAACAGATGGATACAATGCGATCCAAGTTGGTTTTGATGACAAACGCGAAGTATTGAGTAACAAACCTGCCAAAGGCCATGTAGCAAAAGCTAACACAGCTCCTAAGCGCTTCATTCGTGAATTTAAAAACATTGAAGGCTTGGAAGTAGGTAGCGAAATCACAGTTGATACTTTCGCAGCTGGAGATGTTGTGGATGTAACTGGTACATCTAAAGGTAAAGGTTTCCAAGGTGTTATCAAACGCCATGGTCAATCACGTGGTCCGATGGCTCACGGTTCACGTTACCACCGTCGTCCAGGTTCAATGGGACCTGTTGCGCCAAACCGTGTTTTCAAAAACAAACACTTGGCAGGACGTATGGGTGGCAACCGTGTGACAATTCAAAACCTTGAAATTGTACAAGTTGTTCCAGAAAAGAACGTGATCCTTATTAAAGGAAACGTACCAGGTGCTAAGAAATCTCTTATCACAATCAAATCAGCAGTAAAAGCTGGTAAATAATAAGGAAAGGGGAAATCAGTCATAATGGCAAACGTAACATTATTTGACCAAACTGGTAAACAAGCTGGTGAAGTAGTTCTTAACGATGCAGTCTTTGGTATCGAACCAAACCAAGCAGTTGTGTTTGATGTCATCATCAGCCAACGTGCAAGCCTTCGTCAAGGAACTCATGCAGTTAAAAATCGCTCAGCAGTTTCAGGTGGTGGACGCAAACCATGGCGTCAAAAAGGAACTGGACGTGCTCGTCAAGGTTCTATCCGCTCACCACAATGGCGTGGTGGTGGCGTAGTCTTCGGACCAACTCCACGTTCTTATGCCTACAAACTTCCACAAAAGGTTCGTCGTTTGGCACTTAAATCTGTTTATTCAGAAAAAGTTGCTGAAAATAAATTTGTAGCTGTTGACAGCCTTTCATTTACAGCTCCAAAAACTGCTGAATTTGCAAAAGTTCTTGCAGCATTGAGCATTGATTCAAAAGTTCTTGTTATTCTTGAAGAAGGCAATGACTTTGCAGCTCTTTCAGCTCGCAACCTTCCAAACGTGAAAGTTGCAACTGCTACAACTGCAAGCGTCCTTGACATTGCAAATGCAGACAAACTTCTTGTAACTCAAGCAGCTATCTCTAAAATTGAGGAGGTTCTTGCATAATGAATTTGTATGATGTTATCAAAAAACCTGTCATCACAGAAAGCTCAATGGCTCAGCTTGAAGCAGGAAAATATGTTTTTGAAGTTGACACTCGTGCGCACAAACTTCTGATCAAACAAGCTGTAGAAGCAGTATTTGAGGGAGTAAAAGTTGCAAATGTTAACACAATCAACGTAAAACCTAAAACAAAACGTGTAGGACGTTATGTAGGTCGTACAAGCAAAGTGAAAAAAGCAATCATCACATTGACTGCTGATTCAAAAGCAATCGAATTGTTTGCCACAGCTGATGCTGAATAATCAAAGGAGGAATTAACGTGGGAATTAAAGTTTATAAACCAACTACAAATGGCCGTCGTAACATGACTTCTTTGGATTTCGCAGAAATCACAACAAGCACTCCTGAGAAATCATTGCTTGTTTCTCTAAAGAGCAAAGCTGGTCGTAACAACAACGGTCGCATCACAGTTCGTCACCAAGGTGGTGGTCACAAACGTCACTACCGTTTGATTGACTTCAAACGAAACAAAGACGGTATTGAAGCAGTTGTTAAAACAATTGAATACGATCCAAACCGTTCAGCTAATATCGCTCTTGTACATTATACAGACGGTGTGAAAGCTTATATCATTGCTCCTAAAGGCCTTGAAGTTGGTCAACGTATCGTTTCAGGTCCAGAAGCAGATATCAAGGTCGGTAACGCACTTCCACTTGCCAATATTCCAGTCGGTACTGTTATCCACAATATCGAATTGAAACCAGGTCGTGGTGGAGAATTGGTTCGTGCGGCAGGTGCTTCTGCGCAAGTACTTGGTCAAGAAGGTAAGTATGTTCTTGTCCGCCTTCAATCAGGCGAAGTTCGTATGATTCTTGGAACTTGTCGTGCAACAGTTGGTGTTGTTGGAAATGAGCAACACGGACTTGTAAACCTTGGTAAAGCTGGACGTAGCCGTTGGAAAGGGATCCGTCCAACAGTCCGCGGTTCTGTAATGAACCCGAACGATCACCCACACGGTGGTGGTGAAGGTAAAGCACCAGTTGGTCGTAAAGCACCATCTACTCCATGGGGCAAACCTGCTCTTGGACTTAAAACTCGTAACAAGAAAGCAAAATCTAGCAAGCTTATCGTTCGTCGTCGTAACGAAAAATAGTTTGTTACAAGTAGCATAAAGCATATCCGCCAGCTCGGTAGCCTTGCGCTTGCAAGGCAGGCCGCTGTGGTACATATTTTAAAGGAGAATAGATTAAAATGGGACGTAGTCTTAAAAAAGGCCCTTTCGTCGATGAGCATTTGATGAAAAAAGTTGAAGCTCAAGCAAACGATGAAAAGAAAAAAGTAATTAAAACTTGGTCACGTCGTTCAACGATCTTCCCAAGTTTCATTGGTTATACAATCGCAGTTTATGATGGACGTAAACATGTACCGGTTTACATCCAAGAAGACATGGTAGGTCACAAACTTGGTGAATTTGCACCAACTCGTACTTACAAAGGTCACGCTGCTGACGACAAGAAAACACGTAGAAAATAATAGGAGGAACACATTATGGCAGAAATTACTTCAGCTAAAGCAACTGCTCGCACAGTACGTGTTTCACCTCGTAAATCACGTCTTGTCTTGGATAATATCCGTGGCAAAAGCGTAGCCGATGCAATCGCAATCTTGAAATTCACTCCAAACAAAGCTGCAGGCATTATCGAGAAAGTATTGAACTCTGCAATCGCTAATGCTGAAAATAACTTCGGTTTGGAAAAAGCAAACTTGGTAGTAAGCGAAGCTTTCGCAAACGAAGGACCAACACTCAAACGTTTCCGTCCACGTGCAAAAGGTTCTGCTTCACCAATCAACAAACGTACAGCTCACATCACTGTAGTTGTGGCAGAAAAATAAGGAGGTAAAAACGTGGGACAAAAAGTACATCCAATTGGTATGCGTGTCGGCATCATCCGTGACTGGGATGCTAAATGGTATGCTGAAAAAGAATACGCGGATTACCTTCATGAAGATCTTGCAATCCGCAACTTTATCAAAAAAGAATTGGCTGAAGCATCCGTTTCAACTATCGAAATTGAACGCGCAGTAAACAAAGTGATCGTAAGCATTCATACAGCTAAGCCAGGTATGGTTATCGGTAAAGCAGGTAGCAATGTTGATGCACTTCGTGCGCAATTAAATAAATTGACTGGTAAGCAAGTACACATCAACATTATCGAAATCAAACAACCTGATTTGGATGCTCACCTTGTTGGTGAAACAATTGCTCGTCAGTTGGAGCAACGTGTGGCATTCCGTCGCGCTCAAAAACAAGCAATCCAACGTACAATGCGTGCAGGAGCAAAAGGAATCAAGACTCAAGTATCTGGACGTTTGAACGGTGCTGATATCGCCCGTGCAGAAGGATACTCAGAAGGAACTGTTCCGCTTCATACACTTCGTGCGGATATCGACTACGCTTGGGAAGAAGCACTTACAACTTATGGTAAACTTGGTATTAAAGTATGGATTTACCGTGGAGAAGTTCTTCCAGCTCGTAAAAACACTAAAGGAGGTAAATAACCAATGTTAGTACCTAAACGTGTTAAACACCGTCGTGAATTCCGTGGAAAAATGCGCGGTGAAGCTAAAGGTGGAAAACAAGTAGACTTCGGTGAATATGGTCTTCAAGCTACAACTAGCCACTGGATCACAAACCGTCAAATCGAAGCAGCCCGTATCGCGATGACTCGTTATATGAAACGTGGTGGTAAAGTTTGGATCAAAATCTTCCCACACAAATCATATACCGCTAAAGCTATCGGGGTACGTATGGGATCTGGTAAAGGGGCACCTGAAGGTTGGGTAGCACCAGTTAAACGTGGTAAAGTGATGTTTGAAGTAGCAGGCGTTTCAGAAGAAATCGCACGCGAAGCATTCCGCTTGGCTAGCCACAAACTACCAGTTAAATGCAAATTCGTAAAACGTGAAGCAGAATAAGGAGAAGACATGAAACTTAATGAAGTAAAAGAATTTGTTAAAGAACTTCGTGGACTTTCTCAAGAAGAACTTGCAAAGCGCGAAAATGAATTGAAGAAAGAACTCTTCGACCTTCGTTTCCAAGCTGCTGCTGGTCAACTTGAGCAAACTGCTCGTTTGAACGAAGTTAAAAAGCAAATTGCACGTATCAAAACAGTGCAATCAGAAGTTAAATAATAGATTGGGAAAGGAGAATTTCAATGGAACGCAATAATCGTAAAGTTCTTGTTGGACGTGTTGTATCTGACAAAATGGACAAAACCATCACAGTTGTAGTTGAAACAAAACGTAACCACCCAGTCTATGGTAAACGTATTAACTACTCTAAAAAGTACAAAGCTCATGATGAGAACAATGTTGCTAAAGAAGGCGATATCGTACGTATCATGGAAACTCGTCCACTTTCAGCTACAAAACGTTTCCGTCTTGTAGAAGTTGTGGAAGAGGCAGTTATCATTTAATCAAGCTGAAAGGAGAAAACTTACATGATTCAAACAGAAACTCGTTTGAAAGTTGCTGATAACAGTGGCGCACGTGAAATCTTGACAATCAAAGTTCTTGGTGGTTCAAAACGTAAATCTGCAAACATCGGCGACATCATCGTTGCTTCAGTAAAACAAGCTACTCCTGGTGGTGCGGTTAAAAAAGGTGACGTCGTGAAAGCCGTTATCGTTCGTACTAAGACAGGTGCTCGTCGTGCTGATGGTTCTTACATCAAATTTGACGAAAATGCTGCAGTTATCATCCGTGAAGATAAAACACCTCGCGGAACTCGTATCTTTGGTCCAGTTGCACGCGAATTGCGCGACGGCGGTTTCATGAAAATCGTTTCATTGGCACCAGAAGTACTTTAATCAAAACAAACGAAGTCCCCTGAAGTGATTCAGGGTGCCCCTAGGGCGTAAGAAATAATAGGAGAAATCAAATGTTTGTAAAAAAAGGCGATAAAGTTCGCGTAATCGCTGGTAAAGACAAAGGCGTTGAAGCAGTAGTCTTGGCAGCACTTCCAAAAGTAAATAAAGTTGTTGTAGAAGGTGTTAACATCGTCAAAAAACATCAAAAACCAAACAATGAAAATCCTCAAGGAGCTATCGTTGAAAAAGAAGCTGCTATCCATGCATCAAACGTACAAGTTCTTGACAAAAATGGTGTAGCAGGTCGTGTTGGTTACAAATTTGTTGACGGTAAAAAAGTTCGTTACAACAAAAAATCAGGCGAAGTGCTTGATTAATCACGAAGGAAAGGAGAAGTAACATGGCAAATCGCTTAAAAGAAAAATATCTTAATGAAGTAGTTCCTGCTTTGACTGAACAATTTAACTATTCATCAGTTATGGCTGTACCAAAAGTGGATAAGATTGTTTTGAACATGGGTGTTGGTGACGCTGTTTCTAACGCTAAAAACCTTGAAAAAGCTGCACAAGAATTGGCATTGATTTCAGGTCAAAAACCACTTATCACAAAAGCTAAAAAATCAATCGCCGGCTTCCGTCTTCGTGAAGGGGTTGCAATCGGAGCGAAAGTAACACTTCGTGGCGAACGTATGTATGAGTTCTTAGATAAATTGGTATCTGTATCACTTCCACGTGTACGTGACTTCCATGGTGTTCCAACAAAATCATTTGACGGACGCGGAAACTACACACTTGGTGTGAAAGAGCAATTGATCTTCCCAGAAATCAACTTTGATGATGTTGACAAAACTCGCGGTATGGACATCGTTATCGTTACAACTGCTAACACTGACGAAGAATCACGTGCATTGCTTACAGGCCTTGGTATGCCGTTCGCAAAATAAGAGGGAGAGAATAAATGGCTAAAAAATCAATGATCGCTAAGAACAAACGCCCAGCTAAGTTCTCTACGCAAGCATATACTCGTTGTGAAAAATGTGGACGTCCACATTCAGTTTACCGCAAATTCAAACTTTGCCGTGTATGCTTCCGCGACTTGGCTTACTTAGGTCAAATCCCAGGCGTAACAAAAGCTTCTTGGTAATATACTGATACTAAGGGCGTGACGGACAAGGCAAAAATAGGAAATCTAGCGAAGAACGCTTAGGTTCTAGATAGATTTATCTTTTTTGCACAGGCCGTAGCCCGAGTTCAAATCTGATGTAAGGGCGTTAAGGAACCCATATGAAAATAGGGAGTTACCGCAGTGTTTTGGAATAACACAAGACAGCTCATCTTTTTCACTAGGATTTTAGCCCGTGCTCGAATTACATGATGCAAAGAGCGTGACGGACGAAGTGAAAGTAGGAGCCTGCCGCAGAGTTCTGGAAGAACTCAAGAAAGGCTATCTTTTTCACTGGGATTTTGGTCCACGCTTGAATGATGATACTAAGCCCGTGATGAACACAAGGTTTATAGGGCGAGCTCACCTATAAGGAGATACTGAAGGCGGCTGTCTTCAATATAGTTGTTCAGTTTACTTTTAGTACTAGGCAACGAACCGCAGGTAGTACTGGAGTACAGCAAGACGAGTTAACGAAGTAATAAAAGATAAACTGAATGACTATATCACCTAGTCCATAGGACAACATTAACTGGTAAGTGACCCTATCAAACTGCCAGTAAGAGGAGAAATTAAAGATGGTTATGACAGATCCAATTGCAGACTTTTTGACACGTATTCGTAACGCAAACCAAGCGAAACACGAAGTGCTTGAAGTACCTGCATCAAACATTAAAAAAGGAATTGCTACAATTCTTAAAAACGAAGGTTTTGTGAAAAACGTTGAGTTTATCGAAGATGACAAACAAGGCATCGTACGCGTATTCTTGAAATACGGTCCAAACGGTGAAAAAGTAATCACAAACTTGAAACGTGTTTCAAAACCGGGTCTTCGTGTTTATTCAAAACGTGAAGATATTCCTAAAGTTCTTAATGGACTTGGAATTGCAATTATCTCTACATCAGAAGGTCTTTTGACAGACAAAGAAGCACGTCAAAAGAACGTTGGTGGAGAAGTGATTGCCTACGTTTGGTAAAATAATGATACGAGGACGTTAAAAAATCCGTATGAAAATAGGAGACTGACACTGAGTCTCTGGACTCGAGGAAGTCTATCTTTTTCACTAGGATTTTAGTCCGAGTTCAAATTTATACTAACTAGAAAGCTAAAACGAGCACGGGCTAAAGCCGGTGTGAGAAAGATAAAATTGCCTCCAGTCCAAAGGACTGTTCACAATTTTCCTATTTTCACTTTGGCTTTTAAACGCCCTTTGCATCTTAGCTTCCCCGTGAAAACTGGTCGTATTCGGCCTGACAATTTAACAGGAGAAATAAAAACATGTCACGTATTGGTAATAAAGTGATTACATTGCCTGCTGGTGTTGAGCTTTCGCAAAACAACGGTGTGGTAACTGTAAAAGGACCTAAAGGGGAATTGACTCGTGAATTCCCAACTGCTATTGAAATTCGTGTGGAAGGTACAGAAGTAACACTTCACCGTCCAAACGATTCAAAAGAAATGAAGACTATTCATGGTACAAGCCGTGCCAACCTCAACAACATGGTTGTTGGTGTTTCTGAAGGCTTCAAAAAAGAACTTGAAATGCGTGGTGTCGGTTACCGTGCACAACTTGCAGGCAACAAATTGACACTTGCTGTTGGTAAATCACATCCAGATGAAGTGATTGCACCAGAAGGTATCACATTTGAAGTTCCAGCACCAACACAAATTATCGTGTCTGGTATCAACAAAGAAGTTGTTGGTCAAACAGCAGCTTATATCCGTAGCCTTCGTGCTCCTGAACCTTACAAAGGTAAAGGGATCCGCTATGTTGGTGAATTTGTTCGCCGCAAAGAAGGTAAAACAGGTAAATAATAATGTTTACGAGTGGTGTTTCCACATCGTACATTATCTTCCGACATATCTCGTACAGATATGATCAATAATTAAGAGGTGAAAATTGTGATTTCAAAACCAGATAAAAACAAAATCCGCCAAAAACGCCATCGTCGTGTTCGCGGTAAAATCTCTGGAACTGCTGCTCGCCCACGTTTGAACATTTTCCGTTCTAATACAGGCATCTACGCTCAAGTGATTGATGACGTAGCGGGTGTAACGCTCGCAAGCGCTTCTACTCTTGATAAAGAAGTTTCAAAAGGTACTAAGACAGAACAAGCCGTTGTTGTAGGTAAACTCGTTGCTGAACGTGCAGTAGCGAAAGGTATTTCTGAAGTGGTCTTTGACCGCGGTGGATATCTCTATCACGGACGTGTGAAAGCCTTGGCTGAAGCAGCTCGTGAAAACGGATTGAAATTCTAATAGGGAGGACACTAAGAAATGGCATTTAAAGATAACGCAGTTGAATTTGAAGAACGCGTAGTAGCCATCAACCGTGTTACAAAAGTTGTTAAAGGTGGACGTCGTCTTCGCTTTGCAGCTCTTGTGGTTGTTGGTGACCGTAATGGTCGTGTAGGTTTCGGTACTGGTAAAGCTCAAGAAGTACCAGAAGCTATCCGCAAAGCAGTTGAATCTGCTAAGAAAAACTTGATTGAAGTACCAATGGTTGGTACGACTATTCCTCACGAAGTTCGTTCAGAATTTGGTGGAGCTCGCATTATGTTGAAACCAGCTGCAGAAGGTTCTGGAGTTGCTGCGGGCGGAGCTACTCGTGCGGTTATCGAGTTGGCAGGTGTCGCTGATGTGACATCTAAGTCGCTTGGTTCAAACACACCAATCAACATTGTTCGTGCAACAGTTGAAGGTTTGAAACAATTGAAACGTGCTGAAGAAGTGGCTGCACTTCGTGGCATTTCAGTTTCTGATTTAGCATAAGAAAGGGGATAACATGGCTCAAATTAAAATTACTTTGACTAAGTCTCCAATCGGTCGCAAACCAGAACAACGTAAGACAGTTGTTGCCCTTGGACTTGGCAAATTAAACAGTTCAGTTATCAAAGAAGATAACGCTGCTATTCTTGGAATGGTAAACGCAATCTCTCACTTGGTAACGGTTGAAGAAGTGAAATAGGAAGCAAGACTAATCGTCGCATTCCGAATCAAACACATGACAGAGTCGCTTAGAGAAATCTTTGCGACTTACTGTCCATTCTGTATAGGCGAGTTTTTAGGTTGAGGCCTTACCCAGCCTAAAGGCGCTAGCATTTTACACATAAGGAGAAAAATCAATGAAACTTCATGAATTACAACCTGCAACAGGTTCTCGTAAAACTCGTAACCGCGTTGGTCGTGGTACATCATCAGGTAATGGTAAAACTTCAGGCCGTGGACAAAAAGGTCAAAAAGCTCGTAGCGGTGGTGGCGTACGTCTAGGTTTTGAAGGTGGACAAACTCCATTGTTCCGCCGTATTCCAAAACGTGGATTTACAAACATCAACGCAAAAGAATATGCGATTGTTAACCTTGACCAATTGAACGTCTTTGAAGATGGTGCAGAAGTAACACCAGTTGTACTTGTTGAGTCAGGTATCGTTAAAGCTGAAAAATCAGGAATCAAAATTCTTGGTAACGGCGAATTGACGAAAAAATTAACTGTGAAAGCAACTAAATTCTCTAAATCAGCTGAAGAGGCTATCACTGCCAAAGGTGGTTCAGTAGAAGTCATCTAAGAGAGGTGACCTATGTTTTTAAAACTATTAAAAGATGCATTTAAGGTAAAGAACGTTCGTACGAAAATCTTGTTTACGATCCTTGTCTTATTTGTCTTTCGTGTTGGGACTCATGTGACAGTTCCAGGAGTGAACGTTAAAAGTCTTGAAGCCCTATCAAATATTCCATTTTTGAATATGTTGAGTCTGGTTTCGGGAAATGCAATGCGTAATTTCTCGGTCTTTGCACTAGGTGTCAGTCCCTACATCACTGCATCGATTATTGTTCAGTTGATGCAGATGGACTTGGTTCCAAAGTTTGTAGAATGGGGCAAGCAGGGAGAGGTTGGTCGCCGTAAGTTGAATCAAGCGACGCGCTACATTTCCTTGGTCCTAGCTTTTGTCCAGTCAATCGGTATCACCGCAAGCTTCAATGCCTTGTCTGGTGCTAGGTTGACAACTATGCCCCTGACTTGGAAGACCTATATCATTATTGGTGCAATTCTAACAACTGGATCAGTTATCGTGACATGGCTGGGAGAGCAAATTACGGATAAAGGATACGGAAATGGAACTTCCATGATTATCTTTGCCGGAATTATCTCCTCATTGCCAGATACAGTGCACGAGATTTATGTTGATCGATTTGTCAATATCGAATCCAGCCGCTTGGGAGAATCTGCATTGATCGTGGGTGTTTTATTGGTAGCGATCTTGGCGATTGTCTATTTTACAACCTTTGTACAGCAGGCAGAGTATAAGATTCCAATCCAATACACCAAACGTGCGCAAGGTGCACCGTCAAGTTCCTACTTGCCATTGAAATTAAATCCAGCAGGTGTTATTCCGGTCATCTTTGCAGGATCAATTACAGCTATTCCGACCTCACTTCTCCAATTCTTTGCGAGCCAGAATAAGAGTATCTCTTGGCTATCATCGATCCGAGAATACTTCGATTATTCTACAATCAAAGGAATGATTGTCTACGCTGTGTTGATTATTCTCTTTACCTTCTTTTATAGCTTCGTTCAGGTAAATCCAGAAAAAGCTGCAGAAAATCTCCAAAAGAGCGGAGCTTATATCCATGGGGTTCGCCCGGGTAAAGGGACAGAAGACTACTTCTCAACCTTGCTAATGCGCCTTGCAACAATTGGATCCCTATTCTTAGGATTTGTTGCCTTGTTACCGATTTTTGCACAAAATGTCTTTGGGCTTACTTCAAAAATTGCCTTCCTCGGGACAAGTTTGATTATCGTCATTATGACAAGTATCGAGGGGATCAAGCAATTAGAAGGTTACCTGCTCAAGAGAAAATATGTCGGTTTCCTAGACTTAGAATAGGAAGCAAGAGCGAAACGCGATTTTGTAAAATCGATTGTACACAGGTTGATGAGGGGCATATAAGATTGAGTTGTCAATCTTATATGGAGCTTACAACCATTGCGTCTATGACAAAAGTAGAAGCTGGGCACCGATTGCTCAGCCTCTCTATTTTGTTTTTTGATAAGTTTGTCAATCGTGGCAAATTTATGTGAAAACAAAATAAGGAGTTTATCATGAATCTTTTAATTATGGGATTGCCAGGTGCTGGTAAAGGAACGCAAGCTGCAAAAATTGTTGAAAAATTTGACATCGTGCATATTTCAACAGGTGATATGTTCCGTGCAGCAATGGCAAATCAGACAGAGATGGGATTGTTGGCAAAGTCCTATATAGATAAAGGCGATTTGGTTCCAGATGAAGTGACCAATGGTATTGTCAAAGAACGTCTCACTCAAGATGACATCAAGGAAAAAGGTTTCTTATTGGACGGCTATCCTCGCACCATTGAGCAAGCACACGCTTTAGACCAAGCACTGAAAGAGCTAGGTATCAAACTTGAAGGAGTTATCAATATTGAGATTGATCCAGCTAAATTGGTAGAGCGTCTCAGCGGACGAATCATCCATCGCGAAACAGGTGAAACTTTCCATAAAGTCTTTAACCCACCTGCAGCCGGCTACGATGAAAAAGATTACTACCAGCGCGAAGATGACAAACCAGAATCGGTAAAACGTCGCTTAGAAGTCAACATTGCTCAAGGACAACCGATTATCGATCACTACCGTGCGACAGGTTTAGTGCATGATATTGAAGGCGATCAAGACATCGAAGTCGTCTTTGCAGATATTGAAAAAGTTTTATCAAAATTGCAATAAAACAGGGGATTTAGCTTGCGTTTTCTTGTTGAAAATGATAGAATATCTTAGTCTGACTTATAATTGTTACCTCTGTGTTCAGAGGACATCAAATCGAAATTTAGAGGGGGATACTTTTGCATGGCAAAAGAAGATGTGATTGAAATTGAAGGTAAGGTAGTTGATACCATGCCAAATGCTATGTTTACCGTTGAGCTTGAAAATGGTCATCAAGTTCTTGCAACTGTTTCAGGAAAAATCCGGAAAAACTACATTCGTATTTTGGTCGGAGATCGCGTAACAGTAGAGCTTAGCCCATACGACTTGACACGTGGACGTATCACATACCGCTTTAAATAGTCGAAATACTTGGAGGGATTAAACATGAAAGTAAGACCATCGGTCAAACCAATTTGCGAATACTGCAAAGTTATTCGTCGTAATGGTCGTGTTATGGTAATTTGCCCAGCAAATCCAAAACACAAACAACGTCAAGGATAATAGAAAGGAGAAAAAATGGCTCGTATTGCTGGAGTTGATATTCCAAACGACAAACGTGTCGTAATTTCATTGACTTACGTATACGGAATCGGTCTTGCAACATCTAAAAAAATTCTTGCAGCAGCTGGAATTTCAGAAGATGTTCGCGTAAAAGATTTGACTTCTGATCAAGAAGATGCAATCCGTCGTGAAGTAGATGCGATTAAAGTTGAAGGTGACCTTCGTCGTGAAGTAAACTTGAACATTAAACGTTTGATGGAAATCGGTTCATACCGTGGAATTCGTCACCGTCGTGGACTTCCTGTCCGTGGACAAAACACTAAAAACAACGCTCGCACTCGTAAAGGGAAAGCTGTTGCGATTGCAGGTAAGAAAAAATAAAATAGGAGGTAGAAAAATTGGCTAAACCAACACGTAAGCGTCGTGTGAAAAAAAATATCGAGTCTGGTATTGCACACATTCACGCTACATTTAATAACACTATTGTTATGATTACTGATGTGCATGGTAATGCGATCGCTTGGTCATCAGCTGGTGCTCTTGGTTTTAAAGGTTCTCGTAAATCTACACCATTTGCGGCTCAAATGGCTTCAGAAGCAGCTGCTAAATCTGCACAAGAACACGGTCTTAAAACAGTTGAAGTTACAGTAAAAGGTCCAGGTTCAGGTCGTGAGTCTGCTATCCGCGCTCTTGCTGCCGCTGGTCTTGAAGTAACAGCAATTCGTGATGTGACTCCTGTACCACACAATGGTGCTCGTCCTCCAAAACGTCGCCGTGTATAATCAACTAACGATACACTGCTTTTCGTTTAAGAGGGAGTAAGAAATGATTGAGTTTGAAAAACCAACTATAACAAAAATTGATGAAAATAAAGATTACAGCAGATTTGTTGTGGAGCCATTAGAACGTGGTTATGGAACAACTCTTGGGAACTCACTTCGTCGTGTACTTCTTGCGTCACTACCAGGTGCTGCGGTAACGTCTATAAAAATTGACGGTGTACTACACGAGTTCGACACAGTTCCAGGTGTCCGTGAAGATGTTATGCAAATTATTTTGAACATCAAAGGCATTGCTGTAAAATCTTATGTCGAAGACGAAAAGACGATAGAGCTTGATGTTACAGGTCCAGCAGAAATTACTGCAGGAGATATTTTGACAGATAGTGATATTGAGATTGTTAACCCTGACCATTATCTCTTTACAATCAGTGAAGGTGCAACTTTCAAAGCAATGATGACTGTGAATACAGGCCGTGGATATGTACCAGCTGAAGGAAATAAAAAAGATGATGCGCCAGTTGGCACACTTGCAGTAGATTCTATCTACACACCAGTGAAAAAAGTCAATTATCAAGTTGAACCAGCTCGCGTTGGTAGCAATGACGGTTTTGACAAATTAACGCTTGAAATCATGACTAACGGGACAATTATCCCAGAAGATGCCTTGGGACTTTCTGCGCGTATTTTGATGGAGCACTTAGGTCTCTTTACTGATTTGACAGAAGTAGCGAAATCAGCAGAAGTGATGAAAGAAGTTGAAGAAGCATCAGATGATCGTATGTTGGATCGTACGATTGAAGAATTGGACTTGTCTGTTCGTTCATATAACTGTTTGAAACGTGCAGGTATCAATACTGTATTTGATTTAACAGAAAAAACTGAACCAGAAATGATGAAAGTACGCAATCTTGGACGCAAGAGTCTTGAAGAAGTCAAGGTAAAATTGGCTGACCTTGGTTTGGGATTGAAAAAAGATAAATAAAAGGAGGAATACATGGCTTACCGTAAACTAGGACGCACTAGCTCACAACGTAAAGCAATGCTTCGTGACTTGACAACAGATTTGTTGATCAATGAATCAATCGTTACAACTGAAGCTCGTGCAAAAGAAATCCGTAAAACAGTTGAAAAAATGATTACACTTGGTAAACGTGGTGACTTGCATGCCCGTCGTCAAGCAGCAGCATTTGTTCGTAACGAAATTGCATCAGAAAACTATGATGAAGCTACTGATAAATACACATCAACTACTGCTCTTCAAAAATTGTTCTCTGAAATTGCTCCTCGTTATGCAGAACGCAATGGCGGATACACTCGTATCTTGAAAACTGAACCACGTCGTGGTGACGCTGCACCAATGGCAATCATTGAACTTGTATAAGATCATCAATTTTGTTGAGTGTTATGATGATGGAATGTACCCACATTCTTAGTCTAGCTCTGGTCTACCGCTGGGTTTTTCCCAGCGGGAACACTCATCAGATAAAAAAACGCAACGCTTGTTTACGAAATCGCTTTAAAGAAAAACGATTTCGTAAGCAGGCGTTTTTGCTCCCCTCCCAAAACGGGCTCCCTTGTGGACATTTGCTCTCTACCTTTAACACAGTCTGGAAAGCCTTGTGAAGCGTGCAAAATATACCCAAAGGACATTCAGAGCCGTAGAGCATGCACAGCCTATAACAGTTGCTCCCCGCGTCTATGTGGAATAGTTGCAGTTCTTTTCTCGAGCTTTTAGCCCGAATTTAATTATAAGGGATATAGTGTTTTTAAGTACTAACAGTTATTCCCTCCTTGATTGATTGCTAATACTCTATCTGTACAGCACAGGTATAAGCTGCAACAGCTAGGACAAACATAGGAAACCTGACGAAGAAATTATACTCGTCAAAAATCAACATCTGACGTCGTTAACTCGCCTTGCTGGGTAAAAAGCTCCAGTGGGGGTTTTTAGCCTGTTCCCTAAAAACAAGAAAGAACAGAGTTCTATCTTGCTTCAACAGTCTAGGAATAGACTGTTGGAGGTTGGAAATAAAACGAGTGGAACTCGTGTCACGCAGTCTAGTAATAGACTGTTGAAGGTTGGAGATAGAGCGAGTGGAACTTGTGTCGCCCAGTCTAGTAATAGACTGTTGAAGGTTGGAGGTAGAACGAGTGGAACTTGTGTCGTCCAGTCTAGTAATAGACTGTTGAAGGTTGGAGGTAGAACGAGTGGAACTCGTGTCGCGCAGTCTAGTAATAGACTGTTGAAGGTTAGAAATAAAACGAGTGCAACTCGTGTCAAGTGTGTCTCCCTTTGGGATATAACTGTTTCAGCTTTAGCCAGTTCCAGATTTTGATTTTTATAGAGCCCAATTAGAGAAAGTTTATTCTAGTTCTACCTTCAAAGGTATCCCATATCTTTGGCGCTAGGAATGTGAGTCACAGCTGTATCTAGATAAAGCTAGAACATCTGCGTTTCTTTTCCCTTGAGTTCAATGACATCAAAAAGGCTTGACAAGTTTCACTTTGATTTTCGAAGAATAGAGCAAATCAAGTTTTTTCTTAGCCTATTCTATCAAAGACGTGAGCAGATTTCGGAAACAGTAGCGGCTATTCGACAGCCTTACTGATATAGCCGTTTAGTTTATTTTTAGTACTAGCTCAAACAGTCTGGGGAGAGACTGTCTGAGGTGGGAAATGAAGAAAACGAAGTTTTCGTTAAAAGTCGCAGGTAGTTGTCTAGTTGATAACTATTTCAAGTTATAGATAAGAAAAGTGTAACTTTTCTCAATAGTACAGCAAGACGAGTTAACGAAGTAATAAAAATATAAACTAAATGACTATAATAAGTTACCTCTGACCTGTTCTGGAACTAGGGAAGTCAATCTATTCAAAAATCCCCTGCCCTCCCTTACACGATACTGACGAAGCCTCGCTTTAGCCAGTAACGATACGCACATTTGGGACAAAAAAGTCCTTTTTCATTCTTCCTTGATTGAGTATACTTCTTATAACTACTAACTAACTGGACTAAGATAAACTAAGGAGGGGGAGCGTGGAATTTAAAGATGTGTATGCCAAGGTACGACCGATTGTCCAAAAGACACGACGGGAATATTATGTCAAATTATGGGAACCAGAAGACTGGGATCAAGAGGGAATGTATATTTTGTATCGGTTACTCCAGCAAGAAGCGGGGATAGTCGGAGATGAGCTGCGGTTACTACGATATTTTAAGGTGAAGTTCAGAAATTATGTCAATGATATGCTACGAAAACAAAGTACCCAAAAACGCGGTTTTGACCGCCTACGGTATGAAGAAATCGGAGAAATATCACACATGATTAGCAGTGGTGGCCTTGTTACAGATGAATTAGTTTGCCTTCGTGATTCACTAGCCCGCTACCGCTCACAGTTAAGCTCTGATGATTCTAAAAACTATGATCGGCTAGTTAGTGGTGATCGTTTCAAGGGGCGCAAGAAAATGTTGCGGTCTCTCCATCGACACCTGATAAGCGAAGATGAGGTAAAATGAGAAGATTAACGTTTCTATACCTATATTATACAAGAACAGGAAATGAACTAAAATCGCCTTAATAGTGCTTCCCATAAGGCCTAGCCAAGAGTAAAAGAAAGGTATTTAGAAAAAAATTAAAAAATTTCAAAAAAAGTTGAAAAAGTTATTGACAAAGATTAGTTGAGGTGATATACTGATATAGTTGTCGCTTGAGAGAGCGGACAAGACCTTTGAAAATTAAAGAAGACGAACCAAACGTGCAG
>NZ_MSJL01000041.1 GCF_001921825.1 Streptococcus acidominimus | reverse complement strand
CTGTATCTGAATCCATCAGTGAATCCGTATCAGAATCTATCTCTGAATCAGTGAGCGAGTCAGTAAGTGAATCTATCTCTGAATCAGTGAGTGAGTCAGTGTCAGAATCTATCTCTGAATCGGTAAGTGAGTCCGTATCAGAATCCATCTCTGAATCGGTAAGTGAGTCCGTTTCTGAATCAGTGTCTGAATCCATCAGTGAGTCCGTTTCTGAATCTATCTCTGAATCAGTAAGTGAGTCCGTATCAGAATCCATCTCTGAATCAATCAGCGAGTCAGTAAGTGAATCTATCTCTGAATCGGTAAGTGAATCAGTAAGCGAATCTGTATCAGAATCTATCTCTGAATCCATCAGTGAGTCCGTTTCTGAATCTGTATCTGAATCAATTAGTGAGTCCGTTTCTGAATCAGTGTCTGAATCCATCAGTGAGTCCGTTTCTGAATCTATCTCTGAATCAGTGAGTGAGTCAGTATCAGAATCTATCTCTGAATCCATCAGTGAGTCCGTATCAGAATCAGTATCTGAATCCATCAGTGAATCCGTATCAGAATCTATCTCTGAATCGGTTAGCGAGTCAGTGTCTGAATCTATTTCTGAATCAGTCAGCGAGTCAGTAAGTGAATCCATCTCTGAATCAGTCAGCGAGTCAGTATCAGAATCTATCTCTGAATCGGTAAGTGAGTCCGTATCAGAATCAGTGTCTGAATCAATCAGCGAGTCAGTAAGTGAATCTATCTCTGAATCGGTAAGTGAGTCCGTTTCTGAATCTGTATCTGAATCCATCAGTGAATCCGTATCAGAATCTATCTCTGAATCGGTAAGTGAATCAGTAAGCGAATCTGTATCTGAATCCATCAGTGAATCCGTATCAGAATCTATCTCTGAATCAGTGAGCGAGTCAGTAAGTGAATCTATCTCTGAATCAGTGAGTGAGTCAGTGTCAGAATCTATCTCTGAATCGGTAAGCGAATCTGTATCTGAATCCATCAGTGAGTCCGTTTCTGAATCTGTATCTGAATCAGTGAGTGAGTCAGTATCAGAATCTATCTCTGAATCAGTGAGCGAGTCAGTGTCAGAATCTATCTCTGAATCGGTAAGTGAATCAGTAAGCGAATCTGTATCTGAATCAATTAGTGAGTCCGTTTCTGAATCTGTATCTGAATCCATCAGTGAATCCGTATCAGAATCTATCTCTGAATCAGTGAGTGAGTCAGTGTCAGAATCTATCTCTGAATCCGTAAGCGAGTCAGTAAGTGAATCCATCTCTGAATCAGTGAGCGAATCTGTATCAGAATCTATCTCTGAATCAATCAGCGAGTCCGTAAGTGAATCTGTATCTGAATCAATCAGTGAGTCCGTTTCTGAATCTGTATCAGAATCTATCTCTGAATCGGTAAGTGAGTCCGTTTCTGAATCAGTGAGCGAGTCAGTGTCAGAATCTATCTCTGAATCTGTATCTGAATCCATCAGTGAGTCCGTTTCTGAATCAGTGTCTGAATCCATCAGTGAATCCGTATCAGAATCTATATCTGAATCAGTGAGTGAGTCAGTGTCAGAATCTATCTCTGAATCGGTAAGTGAGTCCGTTTCTGAATCTGTATCTGAATCAGTGAGTGAGTCAGTATCAGAATCTATCTCTGAATCCATCAGTGAGTCCGTTTCTGAATCCATTTCTGAATCAGTGAGCGAATCAGTATCAGAATCTATCTCTGAATCGGTAAGTGAGTCCGTATCAGAATCAGTGTCTGAATCAGTGTCAGAATCCATCTCTGAATCAGTGAGCGAATCTGTATCAGAATCTATCTCTGAATCCGTAAGCGAGTCAGTAAGTGAATCCATCTCTGAATCAGTGAGCGAATCAGTGTCAGAATCTATCTCTGAATCGGTAAGTGAGTCCGTTTCTGAATCTGTATCTGAATCAATCAGTGAGTCCGTTTCTGAATCTGTATCTGAATCAATCAGTGAGTCCGTTTCTGAATCAGTATCTGAATCAGTGAGTGAGTCAGTATCAGAATCTATATCTGAATCAGTGAGCGAGTCAGTGTCAGAATCTATTTCTGAATCCATCAGTGAGTCCGTTTCTGAATCCGTATCAGAATCTATCTCTGAATCGGTTAGCGAGTCAGTGTCTGAATCTATTTCTGAATCAGTGAGCGAGTCAGTAAGTGAATCTATCTCTGAATCGGTAAGTGAATCCGTATCAGAATCTATCTCTGAATCAGTAAGTGAGTCAGTATCAGAATCCATCTCTGAATCAATCAGCGAGTCAGTATCAGAATCCATCTCTGAATCAGTGAGTGAATCTGTATCAGAATCTATCTCTGAATCCGTCAGCGAGTCAGTAAGTGAATCCATCTCTGAATCAGTGAGCGAATCTGTATCAGAATCTATCTCTGAATCCGTAAGCGAGTCAGTAAGTGAATCCATCTCTGAATCAGTGAGCGAGTCAGTGTCAGAATCTATCTCTGAATCGGTAAGTGAGTCCGTTTCTGAATCAGTATCTGAATCAATTAGTGAGTCCGTTTCTGAATCAGTGTCTGAATCCATCAGTGAGTCAGTAAGTGAATCTATTTCTGAATCAGTGAGCGAGTCAGTGTCAGAATCTATCTCTGAATCAGTGAGTGAGTCCGTTTCTGAATCAGTGAGCGAGTCAGTGTCAGAATCTATCTCTGAATCGGTAAGTGAATCAGTAAGCGAATCTGTATCTGAATCAATTAGTGAGTCCGTTTCTGAATCTGTATCTGAATCCATCAGTGAATCCGTATCAGAATCTATCTCTGAATCAGTGAGTGAGTCAGTGTCAGAATCTATCTCTGAATCCGTAAGCGAGTCCGTAAGTGAATCCATCTCTGAATCAGTGAGCGAATCTGTATCAGAATCTATCTCTGAATCAATCAGCGAGTCCGTAAGTGAATCTGTATCTGAATCAATCAGTGAATCCATCTCTGAATCAGTGAGCGAATCCGTAAGCGAGTCAGTAAGTGAATCTATCTCTGAATCAGTGAGCGAATCAGTATCAGAATCTATCTCTGAATCAGTAAGCGAATCAGTATCGGAATCCATCTCTGAATCAGTGAGTGAGTCAGTGTCAGAATCTGTATCAGAATCAATTAGCGAATCAGTATCAGAATCCGTAAGCGAGTCAGTAAGTGAATCTATCTCTGAATCAATCAGTGAGTCCGTTTCTGAATCTGTATCTGAATCCATCAGTGAGTCCGTTTCTGAATCTGTATCAGAATCAATCAGTGAATCCGTATCAGAATCTATCTCTGAATCGGTAAGTGAATCAGTAAGCGAATCTGTATCAGAATCTATCTCTGAATCCATCAGTGAGTCAGTTTCTGAATCTGTATCAGAATCTATCTCTGAATCCATCAGTGAGTCAGTTTCTGAATCTGTATCAGAATCTATCTCTGAATCGGTAAGTGAATCAGTAAGCGAATCAGTATCTGAATCTATCTCTGAATCCATCAGTGAGTCAGTATCAGAATCTATCTCTGAATCGGTAAGTGAGTCCGTTTCTGAATCAGTATCTGAATCCATCAGTGAATCAGTAAGCGAATCAGTATCTGAATCTATCTCTGAATCAGTAAGTGAGTCAGTATCTGAATCCATCTCTGAATCAGTGAGCGAATCCGTATCAGAATCCATCTCTGAATCAGTGAGCGAGTCAGTGTCAGAATCTATCTCTGAATCGGTAAGTGAGTCCGTTTCTGAATCTGTATCTGAATCAATTAGTGAGTCCGTTTCTGAATCAGTGTCTGAATCCATCAGTGAGTCAGTAAGTGAGTCAGTATCAGAATCCAGCTCTGAATCAGTGAGCGAATCCGTATCAGAATCCATCTCTGAATCAGTGAGCGAGTCAGTGTCAGAATCTATCTCTGAATCGGTAAGTGAATCAGTAAGCGAATCAGTATCTGAATCCATCAGTGAGTCAGTTTCTGAATCAGTATCTGAATCAGTGAGTGAGTCAGTGTCAGAATCTATTTCTGAATCAATCAGTGAGTCAGTTTCTGAATCAGTGTCTGAATCAATCAGTGAGTCCGTATCAGAATCTATCTCTGAATCGGTTAGCGAGTCAGTGTCTGAATCTATTTCTGAATCAGTGAGCGAGTCAGTAAGTGAATCCATTTCTGAATCAGTGAGTGAATCAGTATCAGAATCTATCTCTGAATCCATCAGTGAGTCCGTTTCTGAATCAGTGTCAGAATCTATCTCTGAATCAGTAAGTGAGTCAGTATCAGAATCTATTTCTGAATCAGTGAGCGAGTCAGTAAGTGAATCCATTTCTGAATCAGTGAGCGAATCTGTATCAGAATCTATCTCTGAATCGGTTAGCGAGTCAGTGTCTGAATCTATTTCTGAATCAGTGAGCGAGTCAGTAAGTGAATCCATTTCTGAATCAGTGAGCGAATCTGTATCAGAATCTATCTCTGAATCGGTAAGTGAGTCCGTAAGTGAATCTATTTCTGAATCAGTGAGCGAGTCAGTAAGTGAATCCCTCTCTGAATCTGGTATGACATCAGAGTCATTGAGTGGACGTGCAACACGTCGTTTACCAAATACAGGTGAAAACACTTCATCAACTGCAGGTGTCCTTGGAGCTGGTCTCCTCTTAGGAGCATTCTTTGCCAAGAAGAAAAAGAAAAAAGCAGCAGATGAGGAATAAGTAACGGTTTGGAATAGCCATTCTTAACAGAATGGCTATTTCCATGTTATAATAGAAGATAGAGCCTATGAAGGGAGCAAAGAATACAAACATGTTGGTAGGAATCAAGAAAAGGTGGCAACGATCCTTAATCTTTCCGAAGATTATTTGGACCTTAGGAGTCGCCCTGATATATCTATTTGGAAGAAAGCTGCCAATCACCACTCTATCGAGTAGTCAAGAGGCCTTGAAGCAGGTTGCAAATCTTGATTTGATAAACAATTTAGCATCCGTAACCGGCGCTAATTTTAGCAGTACCACCATCTTCACCTTGGGCTTGAGTCCTTGGATGACTTCCATGATTATTTGGCGCTTTTTTACAGTATTTGGAATCTTTAAAAACGTTACTAATGTTCAATTGCATCGCTATCGAACCTTATTAACGCTGTTAATTGGAAGTATTCAAGCCTTTGGCCTAACTGCCAGTAGCCAATTCACGATTTTTCAAGATTTAGGAGAAACTGGTATTTTTTGGGCAAGAATCCTCACGATTTTCCTCTTAGTAACGGGTTCCTTTGTCTTGACATGGATCGGGAACTTGAACAGTCAAAAAGGTTTGGGAGGAATGACCATCATTATTTTGATCAATATGATCCTCTCTTTTGTCGAAAATATCGGACGTTATCTAGAAAAAGGACTGACAAGCGCGACAGGCTTACATGTGACCCTATTTGTCCTTTCCTATGTTGCCTTAGTGCTATTGACCGTTATTTTTTATAGGGCAGAATACCGCATACCAATTCGACGAATCGGAGTCAACAATGCCTACAATAAAGGGAGCTATCTCCCTATCCGAATTACACCGGCAGGAGCCATGCCCTTTATGTATGGTATGACCATGATGTTACTACCGCCTTACATTATCAGTGGTTTACTGATTCTGTTTCCAAATAATACTTTCCTCCTCTTTTTAGCAACCAATATTGGGATTTCTCAATTGCCGGGTGTTCTTCTGTACATCGTCTTGCTCTACGTTCTCGCGATTGGCTTTTCCTACTATAACTACGATGCCTATGATATTGCGAAAAATATGCGCAATAATGGCGATTATATTGAAAAAATCAGACCGGGCGAACAGACGAGAAAATACATTCAAGGCAAGATCAATGTCTTGGCGCACTTTGGTGCCTGCTTTGTTATCCTAATGGGGGGCTTGCCTCTGCTGTTTATCGTCTTGCAGAAAGGGAGTTCAGAAAATGTCAGTATCGCGCTACTAATCAGCAATGTCTTTATCATCTCCAGTCTGTTGCTTGGCGTTATTGAGCAAGTCAATATGTTACAAAATTGGAAAAAATACAAGAATCTAATCTAGGAGTGCTTTATGTTTTATTTTATTCCCGCATGGTATCCTCAACAGCGTCCATGGTATGACGACACCCCTTTATGGTTTCGTGTCTTCGAACGCATGACCTTTGATGATACGGTGAATCAACTCAAGATGTTTCAAAATGCAGAAGAAGCCTCCTGTTTAGTCATTCTGAACTATCAGCCACAGTTGCGCTATTTCTTACATAAGCAAGATTTACTAGGGTCAACCTACTGGTCATTTTTTGATGATGTGCAAAATATTTCCGCCCAACTGGTCAAACCCATTTTTTTCAAGGAGCTTCACTGGCCAAAAGGAACGCGCTTTTTGTACAGCCCTTTCGCGGTTGTTGCCAAAAAGGGTCAAAAGACACTAGCCTATATCCATTTTGCAGAAAATGGAAATCTCTTATCGATTGATTTTCAGAAAGACAATCGGAGCGATAAGCAGTATTTCTTTGATGACCGCGGCTTTTTGTCCAGCATTCTGTACTACCAAGAAGATGGGAACCAGAGTTACCAAGATTACTTGAATCAAAATGGTGTCTGGCAGGTGCGCGAACACCTAGCGGCGGATCGATCAGGTATCGAGGTCAATCTATTTGCAGACCATCAGTTTCAAAAACGTTTTTATAAAGATTGGGAAGAACTGATGCAGGAGCGCTTGTCGCTCTTAAAAGAAAGACAGATGGCTCCTGAAGATGTGCTGATTATTGCCAGTCATGTCCAGCACAATGAAATGCTTATTGCGAGTTTTGCGGAGCAAAAGAAAGTATTCTCATTTTTTGCCGATCGTTCAGATGTCACCAATTTAGACTTGATCTCTAAAATTAGCCGAGCAGCCACCTTATTGGTTGTCGATACGGAAAAAGAAGAAAAACGCTTGCTAGCATCCCTAGGCTCCTTGAATATCGAAGAGCAGGCAGTGACGCGGATCTCACCATTTGATACCCGCTTGAGGCTGGGGCACAGCCAAATGGTCAAGGAATTAACAGTCTACTTCTACATTGATACGATCGATCAAGAAAGGTTAGAGACAGCCTTATTGTCTCTTTTAGATATGATGGATCACAATCCCTTGATGGAACTAAAAGTAGTCACCTTTAACCAGCAATTTCCTTTGGAAGCCTTAAAAGAATGGGTCTGCGATCAGATTAAGCGACTATTTGATGAAGAGCATTTCTTCACCCTAGCAGCGGACACAGGCGAAAATCAGCTAGATGAAGACCAAGAATTTGAGTTGACACGGATTGATTTTGAATGTTTCAACAGTGAAAATCAGATTATTGAGGCCTTGGATACCGCTCGTCTGGTTCTCGATCTGGGAGAAGAACCTGACCTTTATACACAAATCGCGAGTATCAGTGCAGGGATTCCGCAGATTCACTGCGTCGAAACAGACTATGTTAGCCACAAGAAAAACGGCTGGATTTTAGAGAATATCCAGGATTTGCAAGCAGCGATTCACTATTATTTTGATGGTTTAGCCAATTGGAATGCTTCTTTAGTCTATGCGATTCAAAAAATGGCAGATTATACAAGTGGTCGTATCTTGAGCCAATGGAAAGAGCTACTAGAAAAGGACTAATCATCTATGAAAATTTTACAAATTGGACAAACTGATTGGGCTGAAGAAGTTGAACAGTTCCCAGAGGACTTAGAATGGATCTTTAGTCAGCCACAAAACATACCAGATTTTTTAGAGGAACAAACAGCTCTGGCTTTTGCTAAACTCCCAGAAGTGAAAGAAGGGGAAAAAGTACCCAAGGTTCGTCTTCATTTTGATGCGGTCTTGATCACTGATGAGACGAAAGAGGCTGATCTAGAGCCCCTAATGAATCTGATTGAAGCCTATTCCCTCTACCATCTCGCCGGTGTGAAGCTGGAAAGTGAGGATCCGTATGGTATCTTTAGAAGAAAGATATTGCGCGAATTACAAGTGGATGGGACGAAAGAGGAGATTGTTCACTTCCTCCATTTGACCCTGTTTGGTAGTCAATATGGCGCTAAGCTCAAACTACCTGAAATTGATGTGAACCCAACTTTCACAGGAAAAGTGACCTATGAAGGACATGTTTCGGTCAGTTTTGAGGGGCATTTTGGAGAGGAATTTGAACCCCTCTTTGCCTTTCGCTATAATCTTAGTACCTTTCCGGTTGCTCTGGAATTATGGCTGGAGTATATCAAGGTATGGGGCGAAAGTCAGATTCGCTTAGAATTGACTCCCATGCGGCGGGGAAGTATCTATGATATGATGGATCCTATTGTGCTAAGTGAAGCAGACTTAGCAGATCCTTATATTTTAGTACCAGACGAAGAGGTCGGTTTTTACGCTGTGACAGTCTATGCCAAGGGGGAGGGGAAACTCAGCTTTGGTCCCCTCCACTGGCGCTATTCCAGAATCGGCTTGGGTCGTTTTGTACTGGGAGGCCAGCGCTACAATGATGAAAAACGGCAAGAATTTATCTACTATTTCAACCCCGGTGATATGAAGCCGCCGATGAATGTCTATTTTTCTGGTTTTTGTTCAGCCGAAGGCTTCGAGGGCTTTGGGATTATGAAATCCCTCAAGGCACCCTTCATGCTGATTGGCGATCCCCGTTTGGAAGGGGGAGGCTTTTACAGTGGTAGTGAGAACTTGGAGCAGGCTGTACAAACGGCGATTCAGGAATCTTTAGACTATCTAGGTTTTTCTTCTTCGGACTTGATTCTCTCTGGTCTGTCCATGGGAACCTTTGGAGCGCTCTATTATGCCTCTCATTTCAACCCCTATGCAGTGGTCGTTGGGAAACCCTTTACCAACGTTGGGGATACAGCAGGAGGGATGAAATTAAAGCGGCCAGATGAGTTTGAAACCAGTGCAGATGTCCTGTTAAACATCACGGGTGGGACTCAAGAGGAGAATATCGAACAACTCAATCAGAAGTTTTGGGATAAGTTTACCCAGTCGGATTTTCCTCGTACTAACTTTGCCATTGCCTATATGGAGCATGATGATTATGACGGACAGGCAGCTCGTCGCCTAATCGAGCACCTTTCAGATAAGGGGGCTCATATCTACACCAAGGGGTATGAGGGCCGTCATAATGACAATAGTAGTGCCATCAATAAGTGGTTTATGAGGCAGTATGTGAACTTATTAGAAGAAGGATATGGAAGGAAGTATTCATGACAAAATGCTTACTAGCTGTGATTCGTTGGCGAGAGGTATATAGTGGCTCGGCTTACTTGTACGGCTCCTCACTTGATTTTTCAGACGAATCTGTCTTATTTCAAAATCCTCGTCTGGCATCTGGCAAGCCCATTGTTAGTTTCTTGTCCAGAACCAACTATCAAGGAAATAGGCGCAGTCCAGACCTACCAGTACTGACTCCCAATCAGACCTACTTTTTGGAGCGAGATATATTGGCAGAGCCAGCAGGACGGCTGTTTGTCCAGATTGACTTTTTCAATCGGCAAAATGAGAAGATTTCATTTGAAGTCTTGCGGCAGGGGGTGGAACAATTTACCTGTCCCGCAGACACCTTTTCCTACAAGATTTCCATCCTAAGTGCTGGCTGTACACAGATCCGCTTTAAAGAAATGCGCTTATACCAAGAAGAAGAGCCCGTCGAGATGAAACGGGAGATTCCGCTACAAAAGTGTTATACCGAAAAGCAGCTCCCCGAAGAACTTCAGTTTGTAAAACCTTTGATTCAACTAATATAACAAGGAACGAAACGTGGCAATGAAAGATAACCATTCATTCATCAATCGAATGAAACTACGAGAACTAAGACGAATTTTGAAAAAAATCAATGCGCTTGCTCCGAGTATGAGCCGTCTATCAGACGAGGAACTGGCAGCAAAAACGCAGGAGTTTCGCATGCGTCTGCAGGAGGGAGAAAGCCTCGATAGCTTGACCGTAGAAGCCTTTGCAGTCATGCGGGAAGCAGACAAGCGAATTTTAGGCATGTTTCCCTTTGATGTTCAAGTATTAGGGGGCTTAGCGCTCCATCAAGGGCATATTGCTGAGATGAAGACGGGGGAAGGAAAGACGCTTACAGCGACCCTCCCCCTCTATCTCAATGCCCTCCTAGGAAAAGGAGCCATGCTGGTCACCACAAATGAATATCTGGCGCGTCGTGATGCGGAGGAAATGGGGCAGGTCTACCGCTTTATGGGACTGACAGTCGGTGTCGGTGTCTTTGAAGAAGGTGAGGAAGTAAGCACTGAAGACAAACGTGCTGTCTATGATGCCGACATCACCTATACAACTAGTACAGCGCTGGGCTTTGACTACTTAGCCGAGAATCTGGCAGCCGATAAAAAAGATAAATTTCTCCGTCCCTTTCACTATGTCATCGTTGATGAGGCAGATGCAGTCTTGTTAGACAGTGCGCAAACCCCCTTAATCATTTCAGGTTCTCCACGGGTGCCGTCGAATCTCTATGATGTCTCCAATCAATTTGTACTGACCCTTCAAAAGGAAGAGGAGTACCATCTCAACCAAGAAGAAAAGGTGGTCTATCTGACAGAGAAAGGGAGTCGCTATGCCGAAGAATTTTTTGATATTGAAGACCTCTATGAAGAACGGTATTTTGAACTCAATCGGCATATCAATTTAGCGCTCCGTGCCCAACACCTCTACCAAAAGGATGTGGATTATGTCGTGATGGGAGACGAGGTGCAACTCCTAGATAACCGTACCGGGCGCATCTTGGGAGGGACCCGTCTCCAATCGGGGATCCACCAAGCGATCGAGACAAAAGAAGGGGTGAAAAAGACCAAAGACTCACGCTCAATGGCTTCTGTCACCTATCAAAGTTTGTTTAATATGTTTCCGAGATTGGCAGGGATGACAGGGACTGGAAAACTAGCAGAAGATGAGCTTATCTCGACCTATCGCGTATCTGTTGTAGTCATTCCGACCAATACACCGATTCAACGAATTGACTATCCGGACAAGGTCTATGTGACCCTGCCTGAAAAACTGTATGCCACCTTAGCCTATGTGAAGGAACTCCATGAGAAAGGACAGCCTGTTTTATTGATTTCAGGGACAGTAGATATTGCAGAAATCTATTCGCGCATGTTGCTCCGAGAAGGGATTCCCCACAGTGTATTGACCGCGAAAAATACAGCTAAAGAAGCCCTCATCATCAAGGAGGCAGGTCGTAAGGGAACGGTAACGGTAGCAACTTCCCTAGCCGGTCGTGGAACCGATATTAAGCTAGGAGAAGGGGTTGCTGAGTTAGGAGGACTTGCGGTCATTGGCACAGAGCGTATGCCGAATAGTCGCATTGACTGGCAATTACGCGGACGAGCAGGCAGACAAGGAGATCCAGGTCTCAGTCAATTTTTCGTCTCGCTCGAAGATGAACTCTTGATCCAACACGGTGGGAAATGGGTCAATCAGTATTTCGAGAAGCACAATCATGCGGAACGCACCAATTATGGCCAACCCTTGAAAAGTCGCCGCTACCAGAGAATTATCCGTCTTGCTCAAGCTAAAAGTGAAGACAAGGCCATGTCTGCGCGCGAGTCAACGGTTCGCTTTGACGAGAGCCTCCGTGTTCAGCGCAATAAAATTTATGCCCTTCGAGATGAATTGATTTATGAAGATACCCTGCTCGGTACTCAAATTGATAGAATCTTTGAAGAGGCAATAGACGATTATCTGCACCAACATCCCCAGCGAACCCTCGAAGCCTTTCGTCGCTATATCTTGGAAAATTACAGTTACCAGCCCCAGCATTTTTCGGATCATCAGCTGTCAGATCCGCAAGGGCTAAAGGACTATCTGTGGAAGTTGTATCAGGAAGAATTGCAGAAAAAACAGCAGGCTCTGAAAACAGACCAACAGTTTTCCGAATTTTTACGCCTATCGGTCTTGCGTGCGATTGATACCTGTTGGATTGAGCAGGTTGACAATCTGCAACAATTAAAGAGCTTTGTAGTCATGCGCCAAATTGGCCAGCGTGATTCCATTACAGAATATTATCGAGAATCCTTGCTTTCCTATGAACAGATGAGCATGGATGTGAAACATCTGATTGTAAGGAATATCATGTTGAGCAGTGTTGATGGCAATAGCACAGACGGCTATTCAATTTATTTTGTATAAGAGGAAACTATGACAATTTACAACATCAATTTAGGAATTGGTTGGGCGAGTAGTGGTGTGGAATATGCCCAGGCCTATCGTGCCACAGTCCTTAGAGAATTAGGTAGCCCAACCAAGTTCATTTTTACAGATATGTTCCAGTCTGAAAATCTCCAGCACTTTACTAGCAATATTGGTTTTCAGGATGAGGAGATTATCTGGCTTTACGGTTTTTTCACAGACATCAAAATTGCACCGACAAGCTATACACGAGCGCAATTAGAAGCGACATTTAGCAGACCGATTAAGCAGATTGAGACTGGAAACCAATTGGTTCGGTATCATTTTGAGGGGCAGGATTTCTATATCAATGCTTCTGTCTGTGGAGCAGAAAATCAATACGTCCAGCGAGTGGAATATGTGGTCAAAGGAAACTTGCTGCGCAAGGATTATTATAGTTATACGAAGGTTTTTAGTGAATTTTATTCACCGAAAGGCGAGACTCCTCAACTGTATCAGCGTAGCTTTTTCAATGAAGATGGTAGTATAGCCTATGAGGAAATCCTGCAAGGGAAGTCCAGCACCTTCTGCTTTAAAGACCGCATTTGCCAGTCAAAAGAAGAGTTGATTGCCTACATGTTGGAAAAATTGCAGTTGACCGCAAAGGATCTCTTGTTGCTTGACCGTTCAACAGGTATTGGTCAAGCAGTATTGCAATATCGCGGTGCTGCCAAATTGGCCGTTGTCATTCATGCCGAGCACTTCAGTGTAAAGGGAACGAACGAGCATCATATTCTCTGGAATAACTACTATGAGTACCAATTTACTAATGCAGATAAAATTGATGCCTTTATCGCTTCCACCCAGAGACAGAAGGAGGTCTTGGAGCAACAGTTTCAAACCTACACCTCACATCGACCAAAGATTTATGTCATTCCAGTTGGCAGTCTCGATGAATTGCGTCAGCCTGAAACGAAGCGCAAACCTTACTCCTTGATAACGGGATCGCGTTTGGCGAGTGAAAAGCATATTGATTGGCTGGTTCAGGCAGTCGTTTTAGCCCGTAAAGTCTTACCGGAGTTGACCTTTGACATCTATGGTGAGGGTGGTGAGCGCGGTAAGTTGACCCAGCTCATTCAAGACAAGCAGGCTGGAGATTATATCCAGCTTAGGGGACACCAGAATTTATCCGAGATTTATAAAGACTATGAGCTATATCTGACCGCTTCAACCAGTGAGGGGTTTGGTTTAACCCTGATGGAAGCGGTGGGGTCTGGCTTGCCCTTGATTGGCTTGGATGTCCCTTATGGCAATCAAACCTTTGTAGAAGATGGCAAAAATGGCTATTTAATCGACCGCCAAGAACCAGATGACAGTCAGCAAATGGCGATAGCATTTGCCGAAAAAATTTGCCGTTATTATGCGGAAATGGACAAAGAGCAAGCCCAAGAGGCATCTTATGAGATTGCTAAAGGCTTCCTGCATCATGAATTGGCGGCAATGTGGAAACAGTTTGTAGAGGAGATGACTGATGATAGCATTATTTGATTGGCTAAGTCCTGAGACACGTGACCTATACTACTCGTTAAAAACAGCAGGTTTTACAGGAACCGGAGTTGTGGTAGCAGATGATGGATGTTTACCAGAGGGAATCACCTCTCCCTATTCTTTCTTTTGTGGAATGGAAGAAGGAAGTGGCGCACCCCTTTACTTTAACCAGCTCTTAGTACCAGCTTTTTGGGAAATCACAGGGACAAATACGCAGGGTGAAATCTGGAATTTCGGTGAAAAAAAGGCGAATATCTATTATCATGAACCCAAGCACTTGAGACTGATCAAGGATGTGGATTGGCTCACCGCCAATCAAAAAGTCTATCGGACAGACCACTATAATCAATACGGCTGGCTATATGCTAAGAGTTATTTCAATGAAGAAGAACAGGTCATTTACAAAAAGTACTACCAGCAATCAGGACAAGAGGTCGTGGTGGAACATCTTCAATCAGGCATGATTTTCCTTTATTGGCAAGGAAAGGTGCATACATTTGAGACGCGCTCTGATTTCTTCCTCTTCTATTTCAAAGAGGCCGAACTTGACACCTCTGCGCTCTGGTATAATTCCCTATCTACTCCATTTGTGATCTCTTACTATTTAGATGCGAAAGGAGAGGATATCCTCTTCTGGCAGGAAAAGATCGGGGATCAAGTTCCCGGCAATATGCAGTTGATTTTGTCCGGTTCAGCCAAGCGAACCAAGCGGATTATAGTGCAGGATAAGGAAACTTATGAGAAGCTGTTGCAGCTCGTTCCGCTCGAGCAGCAGCAAAAGATTCATTATCTTGGCTACATCTATCCAAGTAAGGCAAGCAATCAGAACCGAAAGGAAGTGCTGATTTTAACCAATTCAGACCAGCTAGAGGGACTGGACGTGCTTGTTTCTCAGCTAGATGATTTCCATTTTCATATCGCAGCCTTGACCGAAATGTCTCAACGCTTGATGGCTTATGGTGATTTATCACATGTGACGCTGTACCCTAATGTCGGAGTACAGGAGGTAGAAAAATTGTTGCAGACCTGTGATATTTATCTGGATATCAATCATGGTAGTGAAATTTTATCAGCCGTGAGACAAGCATTTGAGCACAATCTCTTGATTGCAGCCTTTGAAAACACACTCCATAATCCTAGTCTGGTGCTGACAGAAGCCATCTTTTCACCAGAAGAGCCAGCATCACTCGTTACTTGGCTACAAGCCCAGTCCAATCTAGCAGATACTGCTCGCAAACAGCGCAGGGAAAGTGGTCAAGAATCGCTCAAGAACTACCAAGCCTTGCTGGCTTAGACATCAAGAAAGGAGACAGCGCATGACAAAGAGAAATGAACTATTGGAGGACGATATTCATGAACGTATCAGTGAAGTGCGTTATGAAAAGAGTGAGAAGGAAAAGACCAAGCAGTCTCCCTTTTATTTACTAGTGGTCATTTTAGTGACCCTCTCCGTCCTTTTCTCCTTACTTCGGTATCTGTTGTAATTCTACTCCTACATAGAAAACTATGCAGAAGTGTCTGGGTATCATACTTTCATGAATAAGCCACCTCATCTTATATGAGGTGGTCTTTTTGTTGGTGCAACGAAATGACACGAGTTGCCCTCGTTTTATTTCCCATCTTCCACAGTCTATTCTTAGACTGTGCGACACGAGCTTCACTCGTTCTATTTCCCACCTTCCACAGTCTATTCCTAGACTGTTGGAGCTGTTCTTTCTTGCTTTAAGGGAACAGGCTAAAAACCTCCACTGGAGTTTTTTACTTAGCAAGGTGAGTTAACGACGTCAGATTTTGATTTTTTGACGAGTATTAATTGACAAATCAAAGGGGGTGGGGTACAATGAAATATGTATAAATAAACTTTTTCTAAAGTGGTAGTGGTTTGTTTATATTACTAAAAAATATAAAGGGGTATTACTTGTGGAAAATCATAATAGACGAAAATTCGACTGGTATGGAATGAGCCAGCGATTTTCGATTCGTAAGTATCATTTTGGTGCTGCTAGCGTGTTACTGGGAACCGCGATGATGTTGGCTGTGACGCCAGCAAATGCAGCCGCAGAAGAAGTTGCTACTGATACGACAAGTTCGTCAACAGCAGAAGTCGCTGCTGATACGGCAAGTTCATCAACAGCAGAAGTTGCTGCTGATACGGCAGGTTCATCAACAGCAGAAGTTGTTGCTGATACGGCAAGTTCATCAACAGCAGAAGTTGTTGCTAGTACAATAAACTCTTCAACGGCAGAAGTTACTAAATCAGAAGACAGTCTAGTAGCAGACCAGTTAGATTTATCAGTGGTAAAAACAAATGCTATATTAGCTTTGGATGCCTATACGCATATTTCAGCTGAAGAGAGAGCGAATTTTGTGGCTCAAATAAATACAGCGGACAATTCAGCTACTGTTGAGGCAGTGCTAAGGGAAGCAAAGAGTGTTGAGGAGCGTAAGATAGCGACTACTCAACCAGTTCATTCGAGAACAGCTTTTCGAAAGGTATCAGGTCCGACCTATAAGGAAGCTATTGCAACGATTAATGCTCTCACACATCTAAACGACATTGAAAAATCTTACTACCTCGGCCAGATTTCCGAACAGACTAAGGGACTTATCAATAAAGATGCACGAGTGGCAGAAATTCTTACGGAAGCACAGACTCATGATGAACGTGTTTCTGTAAATCGTGGTACATCTGAAGCGGATGCTATTGAAAGTGCAAATGTAACAAAAGATGATAAAAATACCATCAGTGGTGATGTTCGTCTCAAGTATGCTGGTAATGTGAATGACAATTCCAATGAATATGTTAAGGGCTTGGGAGGTGTAACTGTCTATGCACAATGGTATGAAAAAAATGGGCTGAGTTCTCCCATCTATAAGACTGTAACGAAAGAAGACGGTTCATTTGCCATTGGAATGGCTCCATTTATTGGTGCAGACGGTAAGAAATGGACTTTTAATGCTTATGCTTCATTAGGTTCAGGAGATGCAAATGCTGAGAAATGGCGTATTTGGTCTGTTAATCCAGATACGAATAAGTATGAGCTCCTCTATTCTTATGGTGAAGAACAAATTTCTCCAGAAGGGTCTGCACTTGATACAACTGCTGGTGCTGGTAACGAAACGGCGACCCAACGCCTCACAAATATTGAGATTCAGTATGCCTATAAGAACTCAGATGTCTGGAAACAAGATGCAAAACAAACCCCAGCCTCCCCAGATAAGAATGAAGGTGGATTGGTTTCAGGTAGCGTGTATTGGAACAATAATAATCCACAAGGAAGTCTGGTTTGGGATGGCTTGATTAGTCGGCAAAAAGCAGATATTGGTCTTGCGGGTGTAAATGTTTATGCTTCTTACTTGAGTGATTATGCTGTTACAGAATTGAATAAATTAGAGACCTTGCAACAATTTGTTGCAGTGGGGTCTACCTGGACACCGAAAGTCAATAAAGATAAATCTTCAAATATTCGCGGTACGAACTGGACACGTGAAAACGAAGAAAAACTCCGTGAGTATCTTATCGCTCAAATTGCAGCAAATCGTTCTGAATGGATTGCTGAAACTGTAGTAGCTCAAACAGATGCTAAAGGTGAATATAAACTTCAGTTTAATGGAACATTTGGTCAAGCATGGAATAATTCAGGTTTTGATGGCATTATCAATAGCCGTGACTCTGTCTTGCTTAGTAACCAAAATGTTACGAATGGTTCAGGTGTGACGAAAAAAGGAACGGAGTGGAAAGGGACTGTTGCAGATAGTCCATCTTATGGTAAATTTGGAAGCACTGGAGTTGATTCAGGACTTGATCTCAACAAAGCACCAAAACATATTAACTTAGATTGGTTGATGGTTATTGCGGAGTTAGAAGGTGTATCATTTACAACACCATTCTATGGAGATGTTCCACGTGCTGCTAATTCAGGTGCATGGGGAGATACATTACCTACATTCTGGAATGTCAATTATAACATTGGTACAACTGAAATTCCAGGGAATAATAATGCTACAAATATTCGATTTGCAGCTTTTCACAATGATGTTAAATTTGATATTGTAAATTACGATTCTTACTCTAACTATGCTTCTCCTGGAGATACTGCCATTGCAAGGACAACTGGAGTCAAGGCAGTATCAGGTGAGTATTACAAGATTGTCTGGAAAGATGAAAATGGTAAAGTTGTAGACGAGGGTACGGCAGTTCAGGCAGGTGCAGATGGGACTTTACCAGATTCAACATTCACTACTCCAAGTGACTTGACGAAGACTACTACCTATTTTGCAGAATTATATGCAGTGAATGAAGATGGCACACTTCCTGATTATCCAATTCAAACAGATTCATTTACTGTGGTTTATAAACTGCTTCCGAAATACGAAGTAACTTATGCAGATCAAGGAGCGACAGATACAGCTTCTGCTAATCCAACGTTTGATGTAGCACATACAAAGGATATAGAAGAAAAGCTTGCGATACCTGAGGGAGCGACATTTTCATTTGTTTCTACGGATGGTAGTGAGGAGGCTCCATCTAACTTTTCTATTGATCCGAAGACAGGTGTCATTACATGGAAGAATGCAACAGAAGATACCTCTATTGATGTATTAGTCACCTATGCAGATGGAACTACTGCAAGTGTAACAGCAGAGTTCAAACTCAATCGTTCCGAGACAGAAACGGATAAATATACTCCTGCATATACAAATACAGAAGTAAAAGCAGGTCAATCAGCAGCATCGGCGGTTCCTAACTTCACAGATAAAGATGGAGCCACAGCAACCCCATCTGCAACAGTCACTTATAAACTTGGAGATATTAGTGGGCTTCCAGCTGGTGTGACAGCAACTATTGATTCAGCAACAGGTGTAGTAACTCTAGTAACTTCGGACGGTATTGCCATCGGTACAGAAATCAATGTTCCAGTCGTTGTGACTTATAATGATCAGACAGAAGATACAGCAACGGCTACATTTACTGTTATTGAGTCTGATAAGGACAAGTACACTCCTACATATACAGATGTAACTGGAAAACCAGGTGAGACTGTGATAACAGAAACTCCAAACTTTACTCCAGAATTGTCAGCAGATGTTCCAAAGCCAAACTATGCAATTTCATCAGAGCAACCAGCAGGTACAACTCCACTTCCAGCAGGAGCCACAGCAACCATTGATCCAGAGGGCAAGGTTAGCGTAACCATTCCTTCGGATGCAGTTTCAGGAACAGAGTATACGATTCCAGTTGAAGTTACATATGGCGATGGTTCTAAGGATGTTGTTTCAGTTAAGGTAACGGTAGTAGCGCCAGCAGACACGCCATCAGTTGGCAATATTGATGACAAGACTGTTATTGAAAAACAACCGATTGCTCCAATCGATGTCCCAGTCGACAACAAACCAGCTAACGGAACGGTTGAAGTAACAGGCTTACCGGGTGGCTTGACCTATGATCCAGCAACAGGCAAGATTACAGGTACACCATCTGTAACTGATTGGGGTACAACCGAAGAAGAACGCGACTTCCCAGTGAAAGTTGTTGTCAAAGATGAAAACGGCAATCCGGTTGCTGAAAAGACCTTCACTGTCAAGGTACAACGTGATACAGATGGCGATCAAGACCCAGATGTAACCGATCCAGATGACGACAATGATGGCTTCACTGATGATCAAGAAAAAACAGCAGGTACAGATCCGAAAGATCCAACTAGCAAGCCAACAACACCTTCAGTTGGTAACATTGACAACAAGACTGTTATCGAAAAACAACCTATTGAAGCGATTGATGTCCCAGTCGAAAACAAACCAGCCAACGGAACGGTTGAAGTAACAGGCTTACCGGGTGGCTTGACCTATGATCCAGCAACAGGCAAGATTACAGGTACACCATCTGTAACTGATTGGGGTACAACCGAAGAAGAACGCGACTTCCCAGTGAAAGTTGTTGTCAAAGATGAAAACGGCAATCCGGTTGCTGAAAAGACCTTCACTGTCAAGGTACAACGTG
>NZ_MSJL01000040.1 GCF_001921825.1 Streptococcus acidominimus | reverse complement strand
ATCCAAACGTTCTAAGGGATTGCCTTTCTCTGATAGTTTTGACAAGATTTTTTCATCGTCTGTGAATAAATGCATGACAGATCTCCTCATTACTTTTTATTCTATTATCTCATTTTGGGGAAATTTAGGAAGTTTTTAGAGGTCCCCATTTATTAGATAATTGTATTATATTGTATGTCATTTGTTATGACAGTTAAATTATATTATGAATATATTCTAAACCAAATACTTAAATTTAATAATAAAAAAATAATGTGTTTGTTAGAACCAAAAAAATAGTCGCATTTTGAAATGCGACTAAACAAAATTATTTTATAAAGGAGACAAAATGTCTTGCTTTGTTACTTTATAAAAATTAGAGATAAAATACTAATTAGAGCGACGAAAGATTTTGAGCAATTATTCTTAAACCATCATTGATATATTGTCCTAAGACATCTAGACCATAGTAGATAAAACTACCTATGATTATTGATGAAACAATGATGGTTAAACAAATTAGGTAGGTTTGGTGTTTTTGTTTCATAATTCTGTTCTTCCCGATTAATATAAACTAACAAAAATAACTTGATTTCCCTGATAGCTCCTTTCTAACAAGTTATTTCAATGATTTTGACATCCTTAATATACTCTTACTTTTGAAAAAAATCAAGTCTGTGTATTATAACGTATTTATGTTGTAACAAAGGGTGTTAATTTTTTATAGTCCTTTAGTTTATCTTTTATTACTTCGTTAACTCGTCTTGCTGTACCATTGAGAAAAGTTACACTTTTCTTATCTGTCACTTGTCTAGTTATCAACTAGACAACTATCTGCGACTCGTTGCCTAGTACTAAAAGTAAACTAAATAACTATAAAACAAAATAAAAACCACTATTGCTCAACAATGACCTTTATTTATATTTAAAGTTAATACCCGCTTTGGTTAGTTTTTATACCATTGCTTATTTTATCCTAGAAAACCTTTGATATAAAGCACTAAAAAACTTCTAGACTTATAGTTCATAATCGCACAAAAAGGAGCAAAAGAGGGGAGCAACCCCCTCTCTCATTTCTCTCCTATATCATTCCTGATTTTTCATCCCTTCTCCAATAGGCAGGACGATTGCGTTCGTAGGCTGCAATCAGGTCCTCATACTGGAGGGTGATGCCGATATCATCTAGTCCATTTAAGAGCTTGTATTTCCACTCACTGTCAATATCAAAGTGAAAATCACCCACCGGCGAGTAAATCATCTGCTTTTCTAAGTCAACAGTGATCTGCTCATCTGGTGCGAGACCTGCTAATTTCTCGCGGACAGCCCTAGGCTGGACAATGGGTAGCATACCATTGTTTAATTCATTATTGTAGTGAATATCGCCAAAAGAACCTGCAATGACGACCTTAAAGCCATAGTCTGCCAATGCCCAAGCTGCGTGTTCCCGAGACGAACCTGCCCCAAAATTATCGCCTGTCACTAAAATCGTCGCCCTGCGATACTCCTCCTTATTAAAAACAAAATCAGGATTTTCTGTATAGGCATGGTCTAAATAGCGCCAAGCATACATGAGGTATTTCCCAAAGCCTTTCTTATCAATCAACTTGAGAAACTGCTTAGGGAGAATCTGGTCAGTATCAATATTATCATTCATGAGGGGAACACTTGTTCCTGTATAGGTGGTAAATGCTTCCATGCTTAGTCTACCTCCACAAGTTTTCTCACATCAACGAAACGACCGGCGATTGCTGCTGCCGCTGCCATGGCAGGACTGCACAAATGTGTCTTCGCTCCAAAACCTTGCCGATCCTCAAAATTCCGATTGCTGGTTGAAGCACAATGGACGCCATCAGGTACCTTGTCGGGATTCATCCCCAAGCACATAGAACAGCCCGGATCTCGCCATTCAAAACCTGCCTCTAAGAAGATCTTATCTAAGCCCAACCGTTCAGCCGCTCGCTTGACAGGCCGACTTCCCGGCACCACAATGGCAGTCAAATTCGGAGCTATTTTCTTGCCCTTGACAAACGTGGCAGCAAGCTCTAAATCACTCAAGCGGGCATTGGTACAGGAGCCGATAAAGACATAGCCTAGCTCAATTTCTTCAATCTTCTGCCCCGGGGCGATTCCCATATACTGATAGGCTCGCTCATCATTGATGTCTCTGATGTCTGGGAAGACTTCATCAAAGGCTACTCCCATAGATGGATTGGTACCCCAGGTCACCATGGGTGCTAGGCTTGATACATCCATGCGAATGACCTTGTCATAGACAGCATCCTCATCTGAAACCAAGGTCTGCCAATCGGCAATTGCTGCTTCCATATCGCTCGGAGCATGGGCTGTCTGCCTCACATAGTCATAGGTCTTTTGGTCGGGATTCATCATGCCAATTTTTGAGCCAAATTCAATGGACATATTGCAAATGGTCATGCGTTCTTCCATGTTCAGACGCTCAACTGCCTCCCCACGGTATTCCACCGCATAACCAACTCCTACTCCGACCCCGTGCCTTGCAATCAAGGCTAGAATATAATCCTTGGCATAAACTCCTTTGGGCGGCTGTCCGACAAACTCAACCAAGAGTTTCTTGGGCTTCACCTGCCAGATAGTCTGGGTGGCAAAGACATGCTCGACCTCACTGGTACCAATCCCAAAAGACAAGGCTCCAAAAGCCCCGTGCGTTGCCGTATGGCTGTCTCCGCAGACGATAAATTTCCCCGGCTGTGTACGGCCCGTTTCAGGTCCAATCATGTGGACAATCCCTTGCAAGTCTGAACCATGAGCGGCACAATCGATACCAAATTCGTCTACATTTTCTGCTAATTTATCTATCTGTGCTTTTGAAATCACATCTCGAATATCATAGATATCGACAGTTGGGACATTGTGATCAAAGGTTCCATAGGTCAAATCAGGTCGACGCAAACGCCGATTTGCATCACGCAAGCCTTGAAAAGCCTGAGGGCTTGTCACTTCATGGATATAGTGTTGATCTACATACATGAGCTGGGGTTGCCCTAGCTTACCTGTGATGACATGGCGCTCCCAGACCTTGTCTAAAATTGATTTTCCAGCCATTCTATCTCCAAATCCAATAAATGATTGCTCCATCTATAAGCAAGCCAAGGAACCAAGCTACTTGAAAATACCATTTTTTCGTCTTATGGTGAAAGCGGGTTCCGCCAGCCCAGGCACCGAGACCACCACCGAGAATAGACATGGCAAGCAAGGTCTTTTCGGGAATGCGATAGAGCTGCTTTCTAGCCTTTCCTTTGTCTAAACCATAGGTCATAAAGACGACGATATTCCAGACCACTAGGATCATACTAACCATTTGTTTGATTGTCATAAGTGTTTGATAACCGCATCTACCACTTCCTGGGTAGAAGCCTTTCCTCCTAAGTCTCTCGTTAAGATCCCTGCTGCAAAACTTGCTTCAACGGCATCTTCTATTTGTTGGGCGACAAGCCATTCTCCAAAACTCTCTCGCAACATCATGGCAAGGGATAAGATCATGCTGACAGGATTGGCAATGCCCTGTCCTGCAATATCAGGAGCCGAACCATGAATCGGCTCGTAGAGACTGGCACCTGTTCCATGACTAGCTGATGGCATCACCCCTAGCGTCCCCGATAGGACACTGGCCTCATCTGACAAAATATCACCGAAGAGATTCTCCGTCACCAAGACATCAAACTTGGCAGGATTTGTGATCATCACCATGGCTGCGCTATCGACCAGCTGATGTTCCAAGGTCACATCAGGATAGTCTTGAGCTACTCTCTCTGCTAACTTGCGCCACAATTTTGAGGTCGCAAGGACATTTTGCTTGTCAATACTGGTCACTTTTTTCTTACGCGTCCGCGCTAGTTCAAAGGCTTGGCGGAGAATGCGCTCAATTTCAACAGCCTGATACTCATTGACATCACGCGCTGCATGATCAGTTAGTAGATGTTCCCCGAAGTAAATACCTCCTGTCAACTCACGCACCACCACAAAATCTACATTCGCAATCCGCTCTTCTTTTAAGGGCGACAGATGCTTCAAGGCGGGGGAAATCTTGACGGGACGAATATTGGCATACAGTCCTAATTCCTTACGAAGTGCTAGCAAGCCTTGCTCTGGTCGAACCAAGGCATGATCATATTGGGGACTGCCAATGGCAGCAAGAAGGATCGCATCTGCCCTTCTACAAGCCTCCAAGGTATCTTGGGGAAGCGGGTGTCCTTTCGCCTCAATCCCTGCACCACCGAAGGCCTTTTCCACCACTTCATATTCAAAACCAAGGCTTGACCTGACTGCTTCTAGCACCTGCAAGCCCGCCACCATTATTTCAGGTCCAATGCCGTCACCTGCAAGGGCAACGATTGTTTTTTTCATAGCTTCCTCCTCAACTACTCTAGTATATCACGATAGGATACGGTTTGCCCAATGCTTCCCTCATTTTCTTTTTGGACAAAGATATTGGCATGGATATAGGCAATAGCACTTGCTTTCAAGACATCAAAGTCCAGACCGGAGGCATTGAAAATGGTCTCTGTCGCTCGATTTTCCACCGTTACCAATACACGCGCCTGTGAATCAATTCCGTCTGTCACCGCCTCAATATTGTAAGACAGGAGTTTGACATCTTGATGGAAAAATTCATCAATAGCATTGAAGATGGCTTCAACGCTCCCCTTACCTGTCGCTTGACACTCTACCTGCTCACCTTGGATATTGACCAGACGAACCATCGCCAGCATCTGTTCTCCATCCACTGCCAGAGTCAGATCATCAAAGTGGAAGCCTTCTGGATCTTCTACTGTCACCCCTGCAATCAGGGCGCGAATATCTGCGTCTGTAATCTCTTGCTTCTTATCCGCCAAGGCTTTGAATTTACGGAACAATGCATTGATGTCTGCCTCATCAAATTCTAGTGCCAGCTCCTTTAATTTCTCCACAAAGGCATGGCGACCTGAGAGTTTTCCAAGCGGTAGACTGTTGCTCTTGACACCGACCAATTCGGGGGTAATGATCTCGTAGGTGAGCGGATTTTTAAGAACTCCGTCTTGGTGAATCCCCGACTCATGCGAGAAGGCATTGCCTCCTACGATCGCCTTGTTCTTAGGAATCGCAATCCCCGAAAAACGTGAGACCATTTCAGAGGTATGGGTCGTTTCATTTAGGACAATATCGGTCTCGACCTGATAGTAGTCTGCACGGATATTAAGTGCAACAGCTACCTCTTCCAGCGCTGCATTTCCTGCCCGCTCACCGATACCGTTAATCGTTCCTTCTACACGTCCTGCCCCATTTTTTATGGCTGAAAGGCTGTTTGCTACTGCCATCCCAAGATCATCATGGCAATGGGGGCTAAAGATAAGATCCCGCTCTGATCTGACATGCTCAATCAGATACTGGAAGATATGACCATATTCTTCAGGCGTAGTGAAGCCAACCGTATCCGGAATATTGATATAGGTCGCTCCTGCATCTACCGCTGTTTGCACTACTTCTAGCAGAAACTCCAGCTCCGTCCTTGTCCCATCTTCTGGTGAAAACTCTACCACCTCAAATTTTGAGCGAGCATAACCGACATATTCTCTGATCGTCGCAAGGATTTCTTCCTTGGTCTTTTTCAGCTTAAACTCCCGGTGAATAGGACTGGTTGCGATAAAGACATGAATCTGCGGATACTTAGCGTCTTTCAAGGCATCATAGCAAGTGTCAATGTCTGACTTGACCAGACGAGCCAAGCCTGTTACAGCAGTTGTTTTCATGGCTTTTGCAATTTCATTAACCGCCCTAAAGGAATCTGGACTCGCTGCAGGAAATCCTGCTTCAATGGCTGAAATGCCCCATTTTTCCAACTGTTTGGCAATGGCAATCTTTTCCTTAATCGAAAAATTCACTCCCGGGGTCTGCTCTCCATCACGAAGACTGGTATCAAGAAATTCAACTTTACGCATAATCTACTCCTCTTTCTCCATAATAAAAACATCTCACTTGACCAAGCGAGATGTTTGCCCGCTTGGTAAGCCAAACAGGACTAATGCTTGTATGCACTAGCCCCCTCGTCGCAACAATAGGTTCATAGACGAAACGTGTTTCATTTGACTTTCTCCTTGTAGATGAATGATAGTATCATACCATTTTTTCAATCTTATTGCAACAATTTTCTGTATTGTTTTAATTGTCTGATAATTTTATCTACCAAATAGCATTCCAGAGGCTTTTGATCGCTCTGATATTCTATAAAAATAACTGTTACAATCCCTCTAACATAAAGAAGCGGTACAGCCGCTTCCTCCCCTATCCTACTTTCTTATCCACGGCTGCGCAAGATGCTGTCAACCTTGGTATTGATCAAGTCGATCGCCACGGTATTGGATACTCCTTCCGGAATCACGATATCCGCATAGCGCTTGGTTGGTTCAATAAATTGATGATACATGGGCTTTACTACACTGAGATATTGCTCAATAACGCTATCTAGGCTACGTCCCCGCTCTTCCAGATCCCGCTTAATCCGACGGATAATGCGGACATCATCATCCGTATCTACAAAAATCTTAATGTCCATGACATCACGCAGGCGCTTATCTTCTAGGACAAGGATCCCCTCCACAATAAAGACATCCTGTGGTTCTTGGTGATAGGTCTTTTCAGAACGAGTATGCTGGGTATAGTCATAAATCGGAATATCAACTCCTCGACCTGCCAATAATTCGCTAAGGTGATAAATCATCAAATCGGTATCAAAGGCTAATGGGTGGTCATAGTTGGTCAAAATCCGCTCTTCAAAGGTCAAATGTGATTGATTTTTATAGTAAGAATCGTGCTCAATCATCGAAATACGGGCATTGGGAAAATTGTCCAAGATGGCGCGTGAAACACTGGTTTTTCCACCTCCTGAACCACCAGTTACGCCAATAATAATCGGTTTTTGTGCCATGGGTCACTCCTCATTTGTATTCAACCTATTGTATCATAAAATCAACCATTCGTGCATCCCCAACCATTCTCCCTCCATTCATGGTATAATAGTCCTATCACCTAAGCAAAGGATCTATTATGTTAAAACTAGGTATTATCGGAACAGGAGCTATTGCCCATCATTTTATTGCAGCAGCTCACGAGACAAAAAAATATCAGCTCACGGCTGTCTATTCGCGAACGATAGAAACCGCAAGAGCATTCGCCAAAAACTATGAGCCAAAGATTGAGCTTTATACAGATATGGCCGCATTTCTAGCAAGCTCTATCGACATTCTCTATATCGCAAGTCCTAACTCTCTCCACTATGGACAAGCCAGACGTGCGCTAAAGGCTGGGAAGCATGTCATCATTGAAAAACCAGCTGTCACACGTCCAGAAGAATGGGCTGACTTAGTCGAACTTGCAAGAGAAAAGAAGGTCTGGGTCTTTGAAGCAGCCCGTAATTATCACGAAGATGCCTTTTGTGTAATCGCTGATTTCTTATCCGACAAAGAGGTCTGGGGCGCACATTTCAGTTATGCCAAGTATTCCTCCAAAATGCCTGACCTCCTAGCAGGAAAGATGCCAAATGTCTTTTCTAGTCAGTTTGCAGGTGGCGCCCTCATGGATTTGGGAATTTATCCTATCTATGCCAGTATCCGTCTTTTTGGAGCTCCGAGAGATGCCCACTATCTGGCTCATCAGCTGCCAAACGGTATCGATTTGAATGGTTCGGGTCAGCTGCTCTATAAGGATTTCCAAGTGGCAATTCAGACGGGGAAAAATACCAACAGCTCACTTCAAGCAGAAATCTATACCAATCAAGGAACGCTTGTGCTAGACACGATTGAACATCTTAGCTCTGCTATTTTCTACCCGCTGGACGGAGAAGCCGAGACCCTAGCTATTGTGCAGGCGCCCCACACCATGTTAGAAGAGGCAGTAGCCTTTGCAGACATGATTGCTAACCCACAACCTGACCTCTATGAACACTGGCTTCTGGCAGCACAAGCTGTCCACACGACACTTTACCGCATGCGGCAGACTGCCCATATCCACTTTGAAGGAGATTTGAATGAAGACAAGACTTCCCGCTAGTTGGCAAGCCCAATTAGATAGCCTCGGCTTTACCAGCTTCACCCCTATTCAAGAGCAGCTCTTTGAACCGATTCAGGCGGGAGAAACCATCCTTGGTATCAGCCCGACAGGAACTGGAAAGACGCTGGCCTATCTGCTCCCTAGTCTCCTGAATCTCCAGCCTAAAAAAGCCCAGCAACTCCTGATTCTAGCACCGAATACAGAACTTGCGGGACAGATCTTTGACGTTTGCAAAAACTGGGCTGAATTGATCGGACTTCAGGCACAATTGTTCCTCTCTGGTTCCAGCCAAAAACGCCAGATTGAACGCTTAAAAAAGGGGCCTGAAATTCTGATTGGCACTGCTGGTCGAATTTTTGAGCTGATCAAACTCAAGAAGATCAAGATGATGAATGTCACTACCATCATCCTAGATGAATTTGACCAATTGCTCAGCAATTCACAGTATCCCTTTGTCGATAAGATTTGTCGCTATGCGCCACGCGACCACCAATTGATTTACATGAGTGCCACCAACCAAGTTGACCCAGATAAACTAGCTCCAGATACTCGAACCATTGCTGTTGACAATATGGAATTGACCAATATCCAGCATTTCTATCTGCAAGTTGATAAGCGGGACAAGGTTGACTTGCTTCGTAAGCTCGCTCACGTTGAGGACTTCCGCGGTCTCATCTTTTTCAACTCGCTCTCTGATCTCGGTAGTGCAGAAGAAAAATTGCAGTATCGTGGTATCGAAGCTGTGTCTCTGGCTAGCGACGTCAATGTCAAATTCCGCAAGGTTATCTTGGAAAAATTTAAGAACCATGCCCTCACCCTGCTTCTTGCGACAGACCTAGTGGCGCGTGGTATTGATATTGAGGCTCTTGAATGTGTCGTCAACTACGAGCTTCCGCGCGATCAAGAAACCTACACCCACCGAGCAGGACGAACCGGTCGTATGGGACAAGACGGCTTTGTCATTACCCTCATAAGCCACCCAGAAGAAGTCAAAGCACTGAAAAAATACGCCTCCGTCCGCCAAGTCTTCCTCAAAAATCAGATGCTGTATGTTGACTAACAACTAATACTCGTCAAAAATCAAAAAGCGAACAAGAATACATTCTGGATTACAGAAAATACAACTTGTTCGCTTTTATAGTTGTTCAGTTTTCGTCAAAAGTGACAGGTAGTTCACTTTTTAGCGCTCTCGGATTTTGTTCACATTCTTTATGAAGCAGGTCGTGCTGACTGCTGATCATAGTAAATCAATTGTGGATTTAACTTTTTTCCGAGTAGGTCACTCACCGTAACAGGCTGGTAGCCTTGACCCAAGAGATGCTCCAAGACAGGAGTCAGGGAATCAACCGTCGGCTGGTGAATGTCGTGCATCAAGATAATACTTCCTGGATAAGTATGGGTCTTAACTTCATTCAAGATCGCTCCCGGATTACGACTCTGCCAATCTTTTGAATCAACCGACCAATAGATGACGGGCAACTGCATCACAGACATGACGGATTGATTGACCGAACCATAGGGTGGTCGCATCATGGTCGGAGCTTGACCTGTCACTTTTTTGATGACGTCTTGCGTCTGATCCATTTCTTGCTTCACTTGATCACCCGATAAGGTAACCAGATTAGCGTGATCCCATGTGTGGCTAGCTACCTCATATCCTTCTGCAACAATCCGTTTTAAAATCTCTTCATTGCCTGGAACGTTTTGACCTAGGATAAAGAAAGTTGCTTTCACATTATATTTCTTGAGAATATCAAGTACTTGTGGCGTCGTCGTGGCACTGGGTCCATCATCAAAGGTCAATGCGATACGCTTTTGATGTTTTTTTGCCTCTTCTTCTGCTTGATAGGCTGCATAGGCTTCATGGTCGCTACTCGCTAGATACTCACCTTTTACAATTCCAAAAATTGTGGCAATCGGAAGCATAATCTGCTTGAGCTGAAAGTCTTTTTCTGCTACTTCCAGTTTCAACTGTCCCTGTTCATACACAAAAGGATAATCCGTCAACTGGCTGACTTCAAACTGACCAATAATCTTTTGGGCATCTGCTTCTGCCACTTGCTTGGCTACCAAATCAGCCTTCAACTGGGCACTAAAAGCTGTTTTCAAGGCAGCACCATCTGTCACAAAGTTGTCAAGCGTGAACAGCTGCTGCTCCTTGGTTAGAAGTAAAGTAGGTCCCGTCTCTTTTTGGGCAGATGAGATTGAAAAAGGCTTTACTTGGTAGCGCTCTGACTGAATCTGTTTGGCTGTTACGCCTGTAAAATTGCTTGTCGTATCTCTAAGCGATACAAAAAAGAGTTCCTTGGTCTTACCACTAGGCTTCTCCCTGCCAATCTTCTCTTCAATGTAAGCCCCTATTTTTTCTTTTACAAGAGCATTTTCTTGACCATTTTCATCCTTGGGAATCCCTGCTTCGACATGGATGGAGCCGATATTCCCACTTTGAATGACTTGAACTTGTTTGTCAAATAACTGTGCCTGCTTCTCCTCAATAAAACGACTGACCTTCTGCTCTTGAAAATAGCTAAATGTCTTGATTCCCAACAAGATAGCAAGCCCTACTAAGACTAGATTAATGATCACAAGAACGACCCTTTTCTTCATTATTTACCTCATACTTTCCACTGCTTCAACCATCATCTTTCTATAACAAAAAGGCAAGACTCTTCTCTTTTATCCGATTCTTGCCCATGTTTTTCTAATCTGCACGAATAACCTCTACCCGATAACCATCTGGATCTGTTACAAAATAGTAGTGACCAGGATTCCCTGGTAGACCAGACAAATCAGTCGTTGGATAGCCCAATGCCTTATATCTAGCATTATCCCCCTCCAAGTCATCTGAGGAGAGTGCCAGATGGGAAAAACCGTCACCAACGACATAGGGACCATGGTCATAGTTGTAGGTCAATTCAATCTCAAATTCGTCTCCAGGAAGCGCCAAATATACTAGGGTGAATTTATGCTCTGGATAGTCCTTACGGCGTGTTTCCTTAAAGCCAAAAGCCTTTTCATAAAACTCCTGAGATGCCTCTAAATTTTCAACACGCAAACAAGCGTGCAACATTTTCTTACTTGCCATTTCAATCTCCTTCTCTCTACTAGATTCACTTATATTATATCATAACTGACCACTTTTTTCTCCTATGAAGGATGTAAAATTTAAAGGACGAGAAGATAGAATAAAAAATCAGTCACTCGCAAGAGTTACATCTCTCAATCAAAACTCTTTCCCACCCTCACCTTTGCAGGGCTTCAGTAGTCTCGGGATAGACTGTGGTAGGTAGGACATAGAGCAAGTAAAAAAGACTGGAAGCATCCAGTCTCATGTAAAGATTATTTTCCAAGGTAGTATTCTGCTACTACATTTAATTTTTCGTCAAATTCAAATACAAGCGGTGGGAAGTTTGGAATTTCCACATCCATGATTTCATCATCTGACAAGCCTTTGATGTGTTTTACAAGGGCGCGGATTGAGTTCCCGTGTGCTCCTACAAATACATTTTGTCCTGCTTTAAGCGCTGGTGCAATCTTATCTTCCCAGAATGGAAGCGCACGTTCAAGTGTAACTTTCAAGTTTTCAGCATCTGGAACAACTGAATCATCAAGCAAAGCGTAACGGCGATCAGTGTGTGCTGAGTACTCATCATCTTTTGCCATCGCTGGAGGCAATACATCATAAGAACGACGCCAGATGTGCACTTGCTCATCACCGAACTGTTCAGCTGCTTCTGCTTTATTTTTACCAGTCAAACCACCGTAGTGACGTTCGTTCAAACGCCAAGATTTTTCAACTGGAACCCACAATTGGTCTGCTGCTTCAAGAGCAAGGTTTGTTGTTTTAATCGCACGTTTCAAGACTGAAGTGTAGGCTTGGTCAAATTCAATACCAGCTTCTTTGATCAATTTACCAGCATCAATTGCTTGTTGTGTCCCTTTTTCAGACAAGTCAACATCTGCCCAACCTGTGAAAAGGTTAGCTTTGTTCCATTCAGACTCACCGTGGCGAGCAAACACTAATTTTACCATTTGTTTGTTTCTCCTTTTATTTTCGAGGTCTCCCCTCTTACATCTCTATTCTACACAAAAAGCAGGAAAAAATCTAGCCCCATCCAAATCTGGTTGCGCTTACATTTTTGCCCGCTAGAAAATCAGCCTTGAGACCGAGATTTCTTGCTATTATTTAGCTTAAAAAATGGTATAATAGTAAGGCTGAATACGACATATTCACGATCATAGATTCATTTCTTTCCACTTTTAGCGCTAGAGTACATAACTGGCATGGATATGAAATGGAAAGGAATTAGAGTTATAGGAGTTCGTATGAAAAAAGTCGCAATCGTATCTGCCTATCGTTCTGCTATCGGCAGTTTTGGAGGCAGTTTAAAGGATATTCCCATCGCAGATTTAGGGGCACAGGTCTTACAGTCCGCCCTAGCGCATGCACATATCCCCTATGAACAAATCGATGAAGTGATTATTGGAAACGTCTTGAGTAGTGGTCAAGGACAAAATATCGCCCGGCAAATCGCTATCAGAACTGGTCTACCAGAGACTGTTTCTGCTTACACGGTCAATAAGGTCTGCGGATCAGGACTCAAATCAGTCCTCTTAGCAGCCCAGTCCATCTTACTCGGAGACAATGATATTGTTGTTGCAGGCGGCATTGAAATCATGAGTCAAGCGCCATACCTTTCTAAGCAAAGTCGCTTTGGTGGCAAACTCGGACACCTGCAATTGGAAGATTCTCTCCTGACAGATGGTCTCACAGATGCCTTTAGCCACCAGCACATGGGCATCACCGCTGAAAATATCGCCACAAAATATGGCATTAGTCGCGAGGCACAAGACCGCTTTGCCTTGCATAGCCAAGAAAAGGCTGCTGCAGCCATTGAAAGTGGACGGTTTAAGGATGAGATTGTCCCAATTCGTCTGCAAACACGAAAGGGAGAGCTTATCTTTGACAGTGATGAATACCCACGCCTCAGTCCTCTGGAAAAGTTAGCGACCCTCTCTCCTACTTTCAAGAAAGATGGGACAGTGACAGCCGCAAATGCCTCTGGTATCAATGATGGATGTGCCATGCTGGTCTTGATGGCTGATGATAAGGTTCAGGAACTCGGTCTAACACCTCTTGCCTACATTGAAAGCTATGCGACCAGTGGGCTAGATCCAGACTATATGGGACTTGGTCCTATTTCAGCTAGTCGAAAAGCACTCGCTAAAGCAACTAAAACAATCGCTGACATTGACTTATTTGAACTCAACGAAGCCTTTGCTGCGCAATCAATTCCTGTCATTCAAGAACTGGAAATTGATGCTGAAAAGGTAAATGTCAACGGAGGTGCTATTGCCCTCGGTCACCCAATCGGAGCCAGTGGCAGTCGCATCCTTGTCAGCCTCATCCACGAACTGCAAAAACGTGGTGACCATCTGGGTCTCTGCTCTCTCTGTATCGGAGGGGGACAAGGGATTTCCCTGATTATTTCAACTGCACAAAAAGGATAAATTATGAATATTGGTATTGATAAAATCGGTTTTGCAGCGCCTAGCTATGTCCTCGATCTGGCTGATTTAGCGCTTGCGCGACAAATCGATCCTAATAAATTTAAAATTGGATTGCTTCAAAGCGAAATGGCTGTCGCTCCAGTTACTCAAGATATTGTGACCTTAGGAGCACAGGCTGCCGAAGCTATCCTAACAGAAAAAGATAAGGTTGCCATTGATATGGTCATTGTAGGGACTGAATCAAGTATTGATCAGAGCAAGGCTGCTGCTGTCTTTATTCATCAGCTCTTGGATATCCAACCCTTTGCTCGCTCAATTGAAATCAAGGAGGCCTGCTACGGAGCAACGGCTGGTCTAAGCCTAGCCAAAAGCCACATCGCCCAGTTCCCCCACTCAAAAGTCCTCGTCATTGCAAGCGATATTGCCAAATACGGCATTGCTTCAGGCGGTGAACCAACTCAAGGAGCCGGAGCTATTGCCATGCTTGTCACAGCAGACCCTAGCATCATGATTCTCAACAATGACAATGTCTGCCAAACCCGTGACATCATGGATTTTTGGCGTCCGAATTATGACAAATATCCTCGAGTTGATGGCAAATTCTCGACAGAACAATATACAGATTGCTTGACCTCTACCTTTGACTACTATGTCAAACAGACTGGTAAGAGTCTGACAGATTTTGCTGCCATGTGCTTACACATTCCCTTCTCAAAACAAGGGCTTAAAGGGCTACAAGCGATCTGCCAGAATGATGAGGCAACCTTGATTCGCCTCACCGATCGCTTCCATGAAGCGATCGTTTACAACCAGATCGTCGGAAACATTTATACAGGTTCGATTTTCCTATCCCTACTCTCTCTTTTGGAAAATAGCAGAGCCTTAAATACTGGTGATTCTGTTCTCTTTTATAGCTATGGTAGCGGGGCTGTCTGTGAAATCTTCAGCGGAACACTCGTTGAAGGCTACCGCAATCAATTAGTCACTGACCGTCTGACACAGCTAAATGCCCGCAAACGCATTAGTCTTGCGGAGTACGAAGCGATTTTCTTTGAAGAAATCAAGCTGGACGAAGCGGGTAACTCGATTGATTTGCCAGTAGATGATTGTCCCTTTGCCCTTCAGGCAGTTGAACAGCACAAACGCATTTATCGTAAAAATTAGAGAAAGCAGCATCCTCTTGGCCCTGCCAAGAGCTACTTTTTTATGAGGAATTGATATGTCTCTTTTTTCAGGATTTTATAAAAAAACAAGGGAAGAACGAATTGCCATTACTGCGGACAGCCGTCAACTTTCCAAACAGAGCAAGGACACTCTCTTAGGCGATCATAATCTCCCAGAAGCTATTGCAGGAAAAATGGCTGAAAATCACCTCGGTACCTTTGCCCTACCTTTTTCATTAGTCCCCCAACTAATCCTTGATGGCATTGAATACAGTATTCCAATGGTAACCGAAGAACCCTCTGTGGTTGCTGCCTGCTCTTTCGGCGCCAAAATGATTGCCAAAGCAGGGGGATTTACCAGCCAGATTTCAGAACGCCTAATGATTGGTCAAGTAGCCCTCTATGATGTTCCAGATATGGCAAAAGCCCAAGAAGCTATCCTTGCTCAAGAGGACGAAATCCTTGTCCATGCTAATAATGCCCACCCATCCATTGTCGAAAGAGGGGGAGGGGCACGTCAGCTGACTGTTGAGCAAAAAGAAGATTTCCTCATCGTCTACCTCCATGTCGATGTCCAAGAAGCAATGGGAGCAAATATTCTCAATAATATGCTGGAAGCTATCAAGGAGGAAGTAGCTGATTTGGCACAGGGCAAGGCTCTTATGGCCATCCTCTCCAATTACGCAACCGAATCACTCGTGACAGCTAGCTGCCGGATTCCAATTAAACAGCTCCATATCGAACCGCACATTGCGCTAGAAATCGCACAAAATCTTGCTAGGGCTAGCCAGCTCGCGCAAGTCGATCCTTACCGAGCTGCTACCCACAACAAAGGAATTTTCAATGGAATTGATGCCCTTGTGCTGGCTACCGGAAATGATTGGCGAGCTATCGAAGCAGGAGCACACGCCTATGCCAGCAAGGATGGAGCCTATCGTGGCCTATCCATTTGGAAAATTGACCACAATGACTTGGTCGGACAACTGACCATTCCACTTCCAATTGCAACGGTTGGGGGATCAATCGGTCTCAATCCCAAAGTTCAAGCAGCCTTTGATATACTAGGGCAACCAAAAGCAAAGACACTTGCAGCAATTATCGCTGCTGTCGGTCTCTGTCAAAATTTTGCAGCCCTCCGTGCGCTTGTCACCTCTGGTATCCAGCAGGGGCACATGAAACTCCATGCTAAAACTCTTGCCATGCTGGCAGGAGCTCTTGAGCATGAAATTGATCAAGTCGCACTACTTCTGCGTCAGGCACCACACACCAATCTGGAAACTGCCCACGCTATTCTAGCCAAGATCCGGACTGAAACAAAAGAAGAGTAAAATGAAGCCGATAGCTGAAAAATAGTCTCCCCTCCTGTATTTTAGGCGCATTATGAATGGCTTTCCTATCCCCCTATTTCTATGTTTAATATGGCAGCAGATGAGGTCAATCTTGCGGGGATAGGTACTGGTTCATCTTCAATTGAGGCAAATCAGCTGTCACACCCTGTACTGGAATCCCCCTTGTTTCCTATAAAGAACCATGCTATAATAAAGAAAACTAAAGGAGATTTCTTATGAATAAAGTTAAAAAGAAAATCTATCGTAATACCCCTGCCTTTACTCTCATGGCTTGGACTTCATTCGCTTTCTTCGTCGCTTTGATTTTAATCGGATTATACACCCTAAAAGAGCCACTCATGGTAAAGGGCTATTACCTAATGGGAGCTGTTGGATTAATTTCTTCCTCCTTTACCGTTTCAAAAGTTGTCCGTGATAATCAAGAAGATGAAGACAATTACAGTCTCTTGCTGCAAAAGGCTGCACTAGAAGATGAAACAGACAAATAATTTAGTCGCACTCGTTGTGTCAACGAGTGTTTTTTATTGTCCCAATGAAAATCAAAAAATACGACCTCCCAAATCTAGGAGAAAAGAAGAACCCAAAAAGCCCATCACCCAAGCTAGATGCTTGCTATGATAGGCCTTTTTAATACTCGTTAAAAATCAAAACTACACTTTGTCAACTTGTCTTGATGAACTCCAGTTCTATCTTCAACCGCGTTTCCTCGTCTATTTTTGATTTTTATTGAATGCAATGTCTTATTTTACAGAGTCTTTAAGAGCTTTACCAGCTTTGAATGCTGGAACTTTAGAAGCTGCGATTGTGATTTCTTTACCAGTTTGTGGGTTGCGTCCTTTACGTGCTGCGCGCTCACGAACTTCAAAGTTACCAAAACCGATCAATTGAACTTTTTCACCTGCTACAAGGTAGTCTGCAACTGCTGCAAATACTGCATCAACTGCTGCTGCTGAATCTTTCTTAGTCAATGAAGTTGCTTCTGCAACTTTTGCAATCAAATCTTGTTTATTAGCCATTTTGCTAAATCCTCCAATTAATTTTCTGAGTTACTACTCACCCTAATATAGTACCGAATTTTATCCATTTGGTCAAGCTTTTAATACGATTTATTAGCTTTTTCTGTAAATATCGAAAATTAGCTGATTATTGTACAAATCAATTGTATTAGCCTTGACGTAAATTTTTTGCGCATTTTCAACTTCGGTAAGCTGAATGGTAACAGTAGCCTTTGAAGCATCTATTTTCACAAAGGCGGGGAGTTGCGACTGCTTCTTAATATAGGATAAAATTTCTTCCTTTGGTAAGGACAAGGTGCCTGCCGAGATCTCTGATACCGTCAGTAACACACTGCCGTCATTTAATTTGTTGGGTTGGAAATAAACATAGAGAGGAATATCTAGCCCCCAAATATTGTAAGTTCCTTCAAATAAGAGAAACTGGTTGGTTGCCGTCACCTTGTAAGAGAAAGTATCCGTCTGGTAGTCCTTTAAGTAGGTCGCGAGCATCGAATTTAACTGCTCCTTACTGGTCATAAAGGTTCCCAACTTTTCATCACTTGATGAGTTCGTTGAAAGGACTGCTGTCGTCGTATCCTCGCGAGGAGAAGAAACGCGCTCTACTATGATGAGGCAGAATGCTAGCAGGGCAGCAAGCAGAGCTAAAAAGCCCCATTTCCATCTATTGATTTTTCCACTCTTCTTTTGTTTCACGGATTGCCTCCATCACTGCCTTATTCATTATTTCATAGCCTGTATTATTGGGGTGAAAGCTATCTTCTTCAGCCAGTAAATTATTGACTACCTTGCTGGGCATGCTGTGTGACTGACTGATCCCCTTTTCCCCGTCCAAGCCCTTATAGAGTAAATCATTGATAGGAACGAAATAGACACCATCTAACTTCTCTATGGTAGAGGCTGTCACCTGATTCCAATTGTCCACCACCGTCTGCATTTCCGTTAATTCAGGAAAGTTGAGATAAAAGGGATTGTAGATGCCAATGACATAGATTGGTAAATGAGGATTATCAGCCCGTGCCTTGTCGATGATCTCCAGCAAACGCTTGCTATATTTTTGAGCAGGAGCATCAAAAACGGAAATCTCAAGATTGGTGATATTGTCCAAAATAGTCTGGCGCAGGTCGTTACCACCGACCGTCAAGGTCATCATATCTGCCTTTGCGAGGCTAGCGACAATCTCTGGCTCCTCCATCCGTTTTAAAATCTGCTGGCTGGTATTGCCGGATACCCCATAATTATCGTAGGAAACCTGATAAGCGTATTGATTGCTAAGTCCTTGGGCAAGAAGCGGTACAAAACCTCCTTGGGCAGTCTTGTCGCCCACCCCTTGGGTCAATGAATCGCCCAGAGCTACATAGTAAAAGTTCCTTACTTCTCCTGCCCCATTCTTCCCCTGTTCAAGGCGAGGCTTCGCTGTTGGAATCAGGAATTGAAAGAAAAAGAGGAATCCAAGCAAACTGATAAAAAAGAATAATACATGATGTAAAAATGTTCGACTATTCATAGCGTACGAGAACGGCCCAGGCATCTTCTCCTGTATGAGTTTGAATAATAGATCCTGTTTCCAACACAGAGATTTCTTCTGCCACAAGAGGCTGTAAGACTGCCTTCATTTCCTGAGCAAAATCAGACGCCCCTGCATAGGAAATACCAATTTCTGCCACTTTTTTATTTTCCAAGCCTGTCGCAAAGTCAGTTAACCACTTTTTAAAGGTCTTAGCCCCTCGTCCTTTACTGATCGGATGTAATTGGTGATTGACCATCTCCATAATCACACGAATATTGAGAAGCGAGCTTAATAGACCCGCTACCCGACCAATTCGACCACCCTTGACTAGGTTTTCTAAGGTTGAAATCCCAATGTAGAGCTCTGTCTTTTGCTGAACCGCTACCACAGCCGCGAGAATATCTTCTTTGCTTACACCAGCTTGAGCGAGACGGGCTGCGGTGACAACTTGAAATTTTGCTGCCTGATCGGTAAAACCAGAATCAATCACCGTCACATCTACTCCAGATAAAGTAGCACCCTGACGAGCTGCTTCGACTGTCCCTGACAAGGCATGCGACAGGAGGATCGCAATAATCTGACTTCCATCTGCAGCTAGGTTGGCAAAGGTTTCCGCGAATAATCCCACCGGAGGTTGGCTCGTTTTCGGAAGGTTCTTACTCTCCCTCATCAATTGCAAAAATTGTCCCTCTTCAAGATCTCTATCGGAGTAGACAACACCATCAACCATAACCGATAAGGGGACGACTGTAATCCCTAACTCCTCAACGAGTGATGGTTCAATCGTTGTACTTGAATCTGTCACAATTTTGATCGTACTCATATCTCTTCCTATTCTTTCGTCTCTATTCTCTCCATTATACCAAATTTTTCTTGTTTGGGCTATCAGCAGATTGTAACCTTCTTGTGAGGAAATGTGATTTGAAGTTGACTTATGCTATATAATTTGATAAAATAAATTCAATATATTAACATACATAATTTTAGGTTATGTTGCCCCTAAAGGTTTCCGCTAGTCTTCCCTAGTGTGTTACCTTACTATTTACATTAAAAATGTAAGCGTTTTATTAGACTTGTTCGGTAACCAAATGTGATATACTATTTGTATGGAAACAATGTATGAAAAAGCTCAAAAACTCAGTTCAGAGAACTTCAAACTTCTCATAGGTGTTCAAAAAGAGACCTTTCAAGAAATGCTTACCTGTCTCAATGTAGCTTACCAACGTCAACATCGTCAAGGAGGTCGTCCACGCAA